>CALDPI010000058.1 GCA_937912045.1 uncultured Clostridia bacterium | reverse complement strand
CGATGGTAGTCAAACCTGCAATAAAGAGGCAGAACATCAGCGCGAGCAACCAATTGGTTTTGGAGTCGGCACCCTTAAACTCTTTCCAGACAAATACACCCCAGAAGGCGGCAATCATTGGGGCGCCTTGACCGAGTGCATAGGATATGGCTGCGCCCGCCTTGCCTGCTGCGATGCGCCACTTAATATTCCACATTGGAATGGGACTATAACGGTGGAAGGTTGCCGCAAGCACCTTGCCGTATCTGCCCGACTTTACCGCATCTGCAAGTGCCACATATTCGGGTTGAAAGCGGACACAGTGTGCTATCATAAGGGTTTTACCATATTTTTCCGCCGCCTCTACCATTCTCTCACATTCTTCATACGAGGCTGCCATTGGCTTTTCGCACATAACGTTTACGCCCAGCGAAAGCGCCTTGACCGCGACGGGTTCGTGAAATTTGGTGGGCAGGCATATATCAACCAGGTCGGGTTTTTCGGTTTTAATCATTTCCTCCCAGTCGGTATAGGTATTAAACGGCTCCTCGTTTACGATTTCGCCGCGCAGCGGGATATTAATTTTTGTCATTGTTTTAAATTTTTCGGGGTCGGTATCACAAGCGGCAACCAGCCTTACCGGCATTCCCTGCTTGTTATAATACCAATAGGCATAGCGGTGTGCCTGCGCTATTCCGCCAAAACCGATTATAGCAACCTTTAACAAAAACATTCCTCCGATAAATATTTATTATAAAGATAGATTGGGAGCGCCGCCCAGCCGTGACAAAGGCTTGTGGCACCGCCAAAGGTGGCTTCGTCTGCACCTGTGAAGGTTTCCCAGAATGACGTTGCACCCGAAAACAGCATATCACCCCAACGTGTTGCCACGTCGTCTGCGACAAACTGTTTGTTTTCGGCACTATAATTTATAAGCGCCTCGTATTTGTGGATTATACTGCCGAGAGTTATCGGCACGAGGTCGTTTTCCTCCTTTAAAAGTGCCGCGACCTTTGGCAAATTTTCCTCGCGTACGGCACCTGCCATCATAAACAAAGCCTGCGTAAGCTCGCCGTAGTGCTTTTGCTCGCCGTTTGCAATAAAGCTGCTGTATGCGCCCTTTTCTTCATTCCAGAAAAGCGTATCCAGCGCGGTGTTTATACCCGCGCGCAGTTTATCTGCTTTTTCTGCTTCCTCTTTTTTGCCGAGTTTTGCGAGAATGTAAGAATAGGAGCCAAGCGCAAGTGAAAGATAGGCATTGAGCGGTGCGGCGAAAACCTCGCCCTCGCGCTCGTTAACAAGCTCTGCACTTGTATCGGGCCAGGCCCAAGCCTCGCGTCCGTCAAGCCCGGGTGCCCACTCGTAAAAATTCCAGGCCTCCGGCTCTAAAAACGGGCTTATAAGTCCATTTTTCGTCAGTTTTTGGCAAAATGCGTCTATGAGCTTTTTAAGGACGGGATATACCTCCCCCAAAAACTCTACATCGCCTGTGTATTTTAAATATTCCGCACACTCTATTACGTAGCAGAGTGTAAAGGACGGTATGTATATGGGTGAATCGGCAGGGGCGCAAAGCTCAATCTGGCCGTTTTCACGCTGCGAATGTGAGAAAAGCTTAAGGCTTGCCCTTGCAAAATCACTATCCTCAAAGGCGTGATAGGTACAAAGCATTTCAATCCTCGAGTCCATTGCATAAAGCGCCTGCTCGCGCCAGGGGCAATCCTCATAATGCTCATGCATACAAAGGCCGAGAGTATGCTTTGAAACCTCATATATCTTGCTGTGAAGCTTATCCCAGAAAACGGGATTCGGTTTTTCGGTAAGCGGATAATCAGTCGGCAAAAGGCCTGCATAGTAAACGGTGACGGTATCTGCAGGGATGTGGAACTGCAGATATCTGCCCGCTATGCGTTTGAAGCGGTGGGTGAATTTATTGCGGCCTTTTTTGGCTTTATAAACCGCCGCAAATTGTCTGCCCTCGAGCTCTGTGCTGACGCGGAGGCTGTTTATATGCTCGCCAAAGCCTATGTGGATTTCAGCATCGCAGGGCAACTCAATTTCAAAATCCAAAAAGCCCGACAACTCTTTTTTGAGGTCGATAAGGAAGAAAATTCCATCTCCCGTTTCGGATTTTAGTGTAATCCCCTCTGCCTTTGGCAGAAGTCGGTTAGCTTGCCATTGACGAGCTTGAGGCCTTTGATTATGAGGAATACAAGAAAAACGGCTTTAAGGTTAACAAGCTCGGCGATTTCGATTTGAAGCTTGAAACAAAGCCCGAATAAAATGGAAAAGCACCGATTTGAAAACTCGAATCGGTGCTTTTTTTATTTGTGTTTTCGGTTTAAAATGAGTGCAAGCAGCACGCAAACCGCAATCGCCGCCGCATATGGAATTATAAGGTAAAACGCCACCCACGCAGGCGCACTGCACATTCTGCAGTTTAAAAGCGTGGCATATTCATACGCCACAACGGCACACATCACGTGCGATATAACGAGTGATATTATAAGTAAAGCCTTGCTGATTTTTCTCATAAAGAATTATCCCCTTCTTGTTTTATTTTTTATGTAAGTAATTCCGACAATAATAAGCAAAATCACGATAATTACCAAACAAATCAACGAGCTCCAGAACATTGCCGTATATATTCCATGTGCAATAGCCAACAGGATTAGAAAGTAAACTATAATGGATACACCGCCCGAAAAAAGCGTTTTGGCCAAAAATTTGTAAAGCATTATTGCAAATAATAATCCTGTTATGCCAACCAAAGCCATAGAAACTGCAGAATGAAAAACGGGAATATACATATCAAACTGAAACGGCAGCATACAAACAAAAAAGCAAATTCCGCACAAGGCGCTTATTACGATTTTTAAAGCTTTTTTCATCGATATTGTATCATAAAATATTATGTTTTTCAATGATATATCGCTTGCGCGATATGATATACGGCATTGCCGCATAATATATTTGCTCTGCAAATATGATATAATATCCGTTCCTTCATACGCAAAGCGTATATCATCTGCAAAGCAGATATCATACCTGCAGGGTATATCA
>CALDPI010000057.1 GCA_937912045.1 uncultured Clostridia bacterium | reverse complement strand
CAGGGGAAAACCCACCGCGTGTGCGGTGCAGATCTCGCCCACGGAGACCACGTCAATTCCCATATTCTCCTCCTGCATGATCCGATAGATCTGCTTAAAGGAGGCCGCCTTGCTGGCGTAAAGCGGAAGCGCCTTCTCGCCAAAGCCCTTGGTCATAGCCTTGCGATAGGTCCTGCATTGCAGACGGATACGGTCCTCGTCAAAAAGGGAGAGGGGCGTTCCGTAGCGCTCGGCAAGAAGGACGGTATCCTGCCCGCCAAGGCAGAGATGATCGCTTTCGTTTACCGAAAGGTTGTCACAAATCAGTTCTTTCATCATAGATCAGGGTTCCTCGATCATACGTTTCATATCATACAGTCCTGCCGTCTTTCCGATCAGAAAATCGGCCGCTGCGATCGCTCCCTCGGCAAAGAGAGCGCGGCTGTGAGCCTCGTGCTTCAAGGTGACGGTTTGCGTATCCGTGCCGATGATCACCTCGTGCTCGCCCGGTTGGATTAAGTACTGCGAGCACTACTATCCCGAGTTCACCGAGAACCTCTCCACCTGTAAGTCTCCTCAGCAGATGTTTGGTGCGATCTACAAGGCGTACTATGCTAAGAAGATGGGCATTGATCCTAAGGACGTCGTATTCGTTTCCGCTATTCCGTGTACCGCAAAGAAGTTTGAGGTTACCCGTGACGGTCAGGATGTAGAAGGTGTGCCCGGCGTAGATTACGCTATCACCACCCGCGAGCTGGCTCGTATGATCCAGATCGCCGGCATCGAGTTCCGTGATCTGGCTGACGCTAAGTTCGACTCTCCTGTAGATGTTGGATCCGGCGCCGGTGTTATCTTCGGTGCAACCGGCGGCGTTATGGAGGCTGCTCTCCGTACCGCTAACGACTGGCTCACCGGTAAGGACAATGCAGACATCGACTTCCACGCTGTTCGCGGCACAATGGGACTCAAGCAGGCTGCGGTTAACATTGCAGGTAATGAAATCAAGGTTGCTGTTGCATCGGGCGCTGCTGCTGCAAGAGTTGTTATGGAAAAACTCAAGGCAGGCAACCCTGACGGTTGGACCTTTATCGAGATTATGGGATGCCCCGGCGGCTGTGTAAACGGCGGCGGTCAGCCCATCCAGCCCCAGTCAGTACGCGACACCGTTGACCTTAAGGCAGTTCGTGCAAAGGCCCTTTACGACCAGGATGCAGCAATGACACTCCGCAAGTCCCACGAATCTCCCGTTGTTAAGAAGCTCTATGAAGAGTGGTACGACGGCTTCGGCGGACACAAAGCTCACCACGATTTGCATACATCCTACGTTGCACGTAAGAAGTATTAAAATTAAAAACTCCCCTCGAAAGAGGGGAGTTTTGTTTTAGGTAAAAGTTATGCCAAATGCAGTTTTTTGAGCAGCCTTTCGGGCAGTATTGTCTTAATGGTTTTAAGATTTAAAATTAAGAATGTGCCGCCCAGTACCACGCCCGATACCGCAATGTTAAAAATGCTTACGATGCGCGACGCGCTGTCGATTGGCAATATGAAGCGAAGCAGCACTCCGAGCACGAGCATAACCGCAAAAGAGAGTATTGCGCGCGGAAGACAGGAGAACGTTTCCTTATAGCAAAAGCCGAGCTTGCGGTTGAGATATGAAAGGCTTATAACGTTCGAAAGCGCGTAGCCTATAAATGTTGCCAAAATCGCACCGTAATAACCCTTAAGCCCAACGCTGTGGAAAAGGTGCATAAACGGCACGTCAAGCGCGAGGTTTGTTGCAAGGCCAAGCAGAACACTCGTGAAGATAATGCGCTTTTTGTTGAGACTCTGCAAAAGCGAATTTACAATAATATAAAGACAGTCAAGCACCTTGACAAGAATGGTAAAACGGATAATGTTTATGCCTGTTTGATTGCGCTCATAAAACACCGTCCAAAAGCTGTCTGCCATAATGCTGATGTAAAGCGACAGCGGCAGAATGATGAAAAGAATAATTTTGAGACACTTGTTAAAGTTGCTGTTGACCGCGTCACTCTCGCCCTTGGTATAGTCGGAAACGATGTGCGGAATCAGACTGACAATCAGTCCCGTTGCAACGGCGGCCACAATGGCGCTGAACTTGGTGCCCCAGGTGGTGAACACGCTGCTTATAAATTCGGTCTCGGCGCCGCTGAAATCAAGACGCGGCAGGGTGTTTAGGATAAGCAGCATATCGGTGGTGGAATAAAGCGTGTTTGCAAGGTTTATTATAACAAACGGAACGGCGTATAAAATCAGCTCGCGCGTTACCAGAATGTCAAGCTCCTTGCTTTTGGTAACGAGGGTGGAAAGCCCCAGCTCCTCGCGGTTTTTGTTTACGGTGCGTGTCAGGTAAATGAAGGAAACAAGACCGCCGAGCCCCGCCGCCGCACAGGAAACCGCAACGGCATAACGGACGGGAAGGTGGAAAACGTTGACACAAAGGAAGCTGCCCACAAGAATGACACCCACGCGCACAAGCTGCTCTACAACCTGACTTATAGAGGGTTGTCCCACGTATTTGTTGCCCTGCAAAAATCCGCGTTTTATGGAAAGCAGGGGAACAATGAGCAGGGTAAAGGAAATCGTGCGGATGACGAACACAACGTCCGCCATTGAATTTCCGCCCTCAATATCGCCAATGATGAGCCTGGCAAGCGGCTTTGAAAATATGAAGCATATGGCAAAGGAAAGAACCGAAAAGCCCGATATAATACGCGTGGCGATTTTGTAAAGGCGAATTTTCTTCTCGGTTTCGTTCAGCGCACCATACTTGCTAATCAGTGCGCTGATGGCAAACGGAATGCCCACGCTCGAGATGGAGAGGAACACATTATATATATTATAGGCATACGAATAAAGCGCGCCGCCCGCGTCGCCGACAATTTGCTTAAAAGGAATGACGTATAAGATGCCCAGTGCCTTGCTTATAAATATACACGCGGTGGCAATAAACGCGCCCTCTAAAAAGGACGTTTTTTTGAGCTTGCCCATAAGGCTCTCTCCTTTCTTAAATGCTATACATATTATATATGTATTTTGCTTTCATATCAAGTAAAAACGTAATTGTTTGTATTCTTATGTGAGTTTATACAAATTACAGCAAAAATAAAGTTTTTGTTTGTTGCATAAAAGTTGCATGTTTTTGTACAATCAATTTGATTGCATCACTGAGACAAAAATCGTTTAAATATACAAGCGGGCGATTGCCGCAAAGCGACTGTTGTGATATAATTAAAAAACAAGGATATGTTCAGCCTGCAATCAATTACGTTGACGGACGGATTTCGGAATTTAAATATTATAAAGGAAACACATCGATGGAAAACAAATCTATAATTTCATATGGACCAACAAAATTTGAATCTATAAGTGATTTTAAGTGGAGCATAATCAGTGGCGCAGAAATATGTTTTGTTTGGAAAAATAAAATGTATGCTATTGATGCATGTCGCGAAGACGGCATTGCTTTCAGCGAGGGTTGTTATAAAAAGGGAGATAAGTATTATAACGTAATAAGCCATACCGAATATGACCCTGATAGAGAGATTGTATTTAAAACGCCTGACGAAGTATTAGAGGCGATGATAGACGGAGACCGCTTGCGTGACATTATTACAGAGGTTAGTGTTACAGATAGAACAATATAGACTGCAAAGATACGATTTATAGTTGTTTGGAGTATATGTTAGGTGAAGATAAATTTAGAATTATTGTTACAAAAAACAGTTGATAGGACGACATAAAAACCGCAGTTTAAAACTGCGGTTTTTGTGTTCATTATTCACAGCATACGTCAGGCTTTTTAGCGGGAGCCTTTTCGGGAACGCCTTTGTCGGTGGCATCGCCCAGTCCCGTTGCCTCGCTGAACATAACGTCCTTTTTGGTTGCCTCAACCACGTCGGTCGGAACAATGATTTTTGCCGCCTGTCCGTCTGCCATTTTAACAAGCGCCTCATAACGCTTGAGCTCGAGCACAGCGGCATCGGGTTTTGCCTCAATTATAGCGCGAATGCCGTCGGCCTCGGCCTTTTTGGCGAGGAGAAGTGCTTGTGCTTCACCCTCTGCACGTGCAATGCGTGCGTCACGTTCGCCCTCTGCGGCGAGAATAAGTGCCTGCTTGTCACCTTCTGCACGGGTGATGGCGGCTGCCTTGTGTCCCTCTGCCTGTAACAGTGTTTCGCGGCGGTCACGCTCTGCCTTCATCTGCTTTTCCATCGCCTGCTGGATTTCCTTTGGCGGAATGATGTTTTTAAGCTCCACGCGTGTAACCTTGATGCCCCACTGGTCTGTTGCGTCGTCCAAAATGGCGGTCATCTTGCCGTTGATGGTGTCGCGCGAGGTCAGGGTGCTGTCAAGCTCCAACTCGCCAACGATGTTACGAAGTGTTGTGGCGGTGAGATTTTCCAGCGCGTTGATGGGGTTTACAACGCCGTATGCAAACAGCTTTGCATCAAAAATGCGGAAGAACACAACGGTGTCAATCTGCATTGTAACGTTGTCCTTGGTGATAACGGGCTGCGGCGGCGAGTCAATAACCTGCTCCTTTAAGGTGATGCGCTTTGCAACGCGCTCAAGAAGCGGAATTTTAACGTGTATGCCTGCCGTCCAGGTTGTACGGTATTTGCCCAAAAGCTCAATTACGAATTCGGTTGCCTGCGGCACGATTCTTACGTTTGCAAAGATGATAAGAACTACCACAGCAAAAATTATTAACCACATATAAAAACCTCCCTATATAGTCTATTTAAATTTTATAAAAAAATACGTCCTTTGTCAATATAAACCGATTGAGAACGGACGGAAAGTGTGATACAATTAGAAAGAAGAACTTTGTGAGGTGGAATATGAAAATTAACGGATTCCAAAAAATGACAATGCTCGATTTCCCGGGACGTGTTGCCTGCACCGTTTTCACAAGCGGCTGCAACCTGCGCTGCCCTTTTTGTCATAACGCGCGTCTTGTCACACATCCAAGCAAGCAGGACGAAATTGCCGAAGCCGAGGTGCTTGCGTATTTAGAAAAAAGGGTCGGCCTTTTGGACGGCGTTTGCATAACGGGGGGCGAGCCGCTGCTCCAGCCGGATATAGAGGATTTTATAAGAAAAATCAAGGCAATGGGATATGAGGTAAAGCTTGATACAAACGGCTTTTACCCCGAAAAGCTTAAAGCGCTGGTGAAAGCAGGACTTCTTGATTACGTCGCAATGGACATAAAAAATTCGCCCGAAGAATATCCGAAAACCTGCGGCGTTCCGACACTGGATTTGTCTGCGGTTACGGAAAGTAAAGACTTTTTGCTTGGCGGCGCGGTAGATTATGAGTTTCGCACCACCGTCGTAAAGGAGCTGCACAGTATGGAATCGCTCACCGCCGCGGCCGAGTGGATAAAAGGTGCAAAACGTTATTTCTTGCAGGGCTTTGTTGACTCGGGCGACCTTATAGGAGAGGGGCTTTCGGCGCCCGCAAAGGACTTTATGAAACAAGCACAAGAGGCGTTGTCGCATTTTGTAGAAAAGGTAGAATTGCGTGGAATCTAAATACAAGATATAGTATTTGTGCTTGACATAGTACTCATTATATGGTACTATGTTCAAGCACAAATTTATATTAGGGGGAAAAGGTAAATGTATGAAGTAATCAAACGTGACGGCGCAACCGTCGAATTTGACCTCAGTAAAATCGCAAAGGCGATTGAAAAAGCGTTTGACGCATGCGAGCGCGAGTATAATAAAGATATTATCGACTTTTTGGCGCTCAAGGTAACCGCAGACTATGAGCCGCAGATTAAGGACGGCAAAATTGCTGTTGAAAAGATTCAGGACAGCGTTGAAACCGTACTCATTAAATCGGGCTATGACGATGTTGCAAAGGCATACATTCTCTATCGTAAGCAGAGAGAGAAAATCAGAAACATCAAAAACACGTTCCTTGATTATAAGGACATTGTTAACAGCTACGTTAACATCACCGACTGGCGCGTTAAGGAAAATTCCACCGTTACATATTCTGTCGGCGGATTAATCCTCAGCAACTCGGGCGCAATCACGGCAAACTATTGGCTGTCTGAAATCTATGATGAAGAAATTGCCGAAGCACACAGAAACGGCGATTTGCACCTGCACGACCTCTCAATGCTGACAGGCTACTGCGCAGGCTGGTCGTTAAAGCAGCTAATCCAGGAAGGCCTCGGCGGCGTTTCGGGCAAAATCACCTCAGCTCCTGCAAGCCATTTGGCAACACTTTGCAACCAGATGGTTAACTTCCTCGGCATTATGCAGAACGAATGGGCAGGTGCACAGGCCTTCTCGTCATTTGATACCTATCTTGCACCGTTTGTAAAGGTGGACAACCTGTCCTATGACCAGGTTAAGAAGTGCATCGAATCGTTTGTATACGGCGTTAACACACCGTCCCGCTGGGGAACACAGGCTCCGTTCTCCAACATCACACTTGACTGGACCGTTCCTGCCGACCTTGCAGAGCTCAACGCTATTGTCGGCGGCAAGGAGATGGACTTCAAGTATAAGGACTGCAAGGCCGAAATGGATATGATAAACAGAGCGTTTATCGAAATTATGATTGAAGGCGACGCCAACGGCCGCGGCTTCCAATATCCGATTCCGACATATTCCATCACAAGAGATTTCGACTGGTCCGAAACCCAGAACAACAAGCTTCTGTTTGAGATGACCGCAAAATACGGCACACCCTACTTCTCCAACTACATCAACAGTGATATGGAGCCGTCGGATGTACGTTCAATGTGCTGCAGACTTCGTCTTGACCTGCGCGAGCTTCGCAAAAAGTCGGGCGGCTTCTTCGGCAGCGGCGAGAGCACAGGCTCTGTCGGCGTTGTTACAATCAATATGCCGAGAATTGCATATCTCTCCAAAACACCGGAGGAGTTCTATCAGCGTCTTGACCATTTGATGGACGTTGCGGCTCGCTCTCTCCACGTTAAGCGCACCGTTATCACAAAGCTTCTTGACGAGGGACTTTATCCTTACACCAAGCGTTACCTCGGAACCTTTGCTAACCACTTCTCAACCATCGGTCTTGTTGGTATGAACGAGGTTGGACTTAACGCTGCATGGCTCGGCAAGGATATGACACATAAGGAAACACAGGAGTTCTCAAAAGACGTTCTCAACCATATGCGTGAGAGGCTCTCTGACTATCAGGAGGAGTACGGCGACCTCTACAACCTCGAGGCAACACCTGCAGAATCCACCTCATACCGTCTTGCCAAGCACGACAGAAAGCACTATCCCGACATTAAGACCGCAGGCGCAGAGGGTGCAACTCCCTACTACACCAACTCTTCACACCTGCCGGTTGGCTTTACAGAGGACGTGTTCACCGCACTCGATATGCAGGATGAGCTGCACACTCTTTACACATCGGGTACTGTTTTCCACGCATTCTTGGGCGAGCGTTTGCCTGACTGGCGCACAACCGCAAACCTTGTTCGCAAGATAGCAGAGAATTACAGACTTCCGTACTATTCAATAAGCCCGACCTATTCCGTATGTAAGAACCACGGCTACATCGCAGGCGAGGAGTTCAAGTGCCCCGACTGCGGCTCCACAACCGAGGTTTACAGCCGTATCACAGGCTACTATCGTCCTGTTCAGAACTGGAACGACGGAAAGAGTCAGGAATATAAAGACCGCAAGGTTTACGACGTTGGAAGGTCCAAGCTCACAAAGAGCCACGCAGAGCCCTGCGCCTGCTGTGAAGAGGAAAAGAGCGTAGCAACAACCGTTGCAACCGCACTTCTTTTCACAACCGCAACCTGTCCCAACTGCAAGATTGCCTGTGCTTTGCTCGATAAGGCCGGCTTCACATATGAAAAGGTTCTTGCAAACGAGAATCCCGACCTCGCAAACGAGTTCGGCATCAGACAGGCTCCGACCCTCATCGTTCCCGACGGCGACGGTGTTTTGAAGCTCGCGGGTGTTTCGGAAATTAAAAAATATCTCGGACAGTAATTATGTATGACATTATAATTGTAGGCGGAGGTCCTGCGGGACTGACCGCGGCGCTCTATGCACTGCGCGCAAACAAGTCGGTGCTGATAATTGAAAAGGCTACCTTCGGCGGACAGATTACCTATTCGCCGAGGGTGGAAAACTACCCCGGCATTCCGGATACGAGCGGAAACGCCATTGCCGATAAGCTTCTTGACCAGGTGCTGTCACAGGGCGCAGAGGTTGAGCTTTCAAAGGTTTTGGAAATCCGCGAAGGCACCACCAAAACGGTGGTAACCGAGGACGGCGAGTTTGAATGCAAGGCGGTAATTATCGCAACCGGCGCCCGTCACCGTATGCTCGGAATAGCGGGCGAGGAAAAGCTGGTGGGCGAGGGCATCTCGTTCTGTGCCGTTTGTGACGGCGCGTTCTATAACGGAAAAGAGGTTGCCGTTGTGGGTGGCGGTGATGGTGACTGTGCCGCCCTTGTTGATGGTAACATTGCCGCTCTGGTCAACGCTGGCGATGGTATCGTCAGAAGATTCCCACTTGAGGTCAACATCCTTCAGTTCGGTCTCCAGCTTATCGGACAGGTTCACCTTGTCGCCTTCATTG
>CALDPI010000056.1 GCA_937912045.1 uncultured Clostridia bacterium | reverse complement strand
TGAGGGTATACACAGCCTTCTTCGGATCCTTGACGATAGCCTCATCCTCCGACTCCATCTTCGCCAAGAAGTGCTTCTCCAACTTCGCATAGAGCGAAAACTCGACGGTCTTAGGGTCAATCAACACAAACTTCAACTGCGAAGGGTCTTTACGATAGAGCAACGATGCAATAATAGCATTCAAGCCCACCGACTTACCCTGTCCCGTAGCACCTGCAACGAGCAAGTGCGGCATCTTTGCCAAGTCGAACACGAAGTTCTCGTTCTGAATTGTGCGACCGATAACCACTGGCAGCTCCGCCTTATAGTTCTGGAAACGCTCCGACTGAATTGCCGAGCGCATCGACACGGTCTCTTTGTTGCGGTTTGGCACTTCGATACCGATAGTACCCTTGCCCGGAATTGGGGCGATAATACGGATACCCAACGCCTTGAGCGACTGCGCAATATCCTTCTCCAATCCCTGCACACGGGCAATCTTAACGCCTGGCTCCTGCACAATCTCGTACAAGGTTACAGTTGGGCCGATAGTTGCAGTCATAGAGATAATAGGCACTCCGAAGTTGCCCAAAGTCTCCTCGATGCGCTGTTTATTCTGCTCAATGGCGTTGTTTTGTTTGTACCGCGGTTCCGTGCCACGGGAAACCGGGACTGCCGTACCTTATCCCGCGTAGAAGGTCTGCTGATGGGTCTGGGCGGCGCAGTGTCTGTGATTCCCGGTGTTTCTGCCATGGGTGTTACCACATCGGTGGCGTCCGTATGCGGTGTGGAACGTACATATGCCCTGGATATGGCTCTGATGATGAATCTGGGCCTGAACATTGGCTTTGTGGTGCTGGACGTGATGGGACTTATGCAAAACGGAATTGGACTTTTGTCCTTTTCCATTCTTCTGCGTTATCTTATGACAGCTGCGGCTGCCTTTGGCGGCGCGGTAAACATTTTCGTTATAATAAACCTTCTGAACTCCTTTAACGGAATCATCAAGGTTTTTAATAATTGAAAAGGTTACGTCAGGCTTGAGAGCAAGGAGTCTGCCGTCTGTATCGGTAAAGGTGATACAATTTCCGCTAACAAGGAAATCCTTGTTACTGCCGTATAAATCATATTCCTCAAACTTGCTCATTTTAAAGGGCTTGTAGCCAAACTTTGTATAAAGACTGCGAAGCTCGAATATAATTCTTTCGGTGGGATTGAGAACAGAAGCGTCAAAACTCATTTCTTCTCTCCCCCTTTGAGCTTTTCAATTATATTTTTATAACCGCCGTTACCATAGGAAAGGGAACGGTTAACCCTGCCGATTGTTGCTGAGCTTGCACCTGTTTCAGTTGTAATTGTAGAAAAGGTTTTACCCTCGTCAAGCTTCTTTGCAACACTTAAACGCTGAGAAAGGGAAACAATTTCATTAATGGTGCATAAGTCCTCAAAAAACAAAGCACATTCCTCTTCATTTTCAAGGCTTAATATTGCTCTGTAAAGCTCTGTAACATCATTATTTTTTAAAGGTGTCATAATTAAGACCTACAACTGGCTGTGGCGTATATTTTTTATTCTTCAAATGGTCAAAACCATCTA
>CALDPI010000055.1 GCA_937912045.1 uncultured Clostridia bacterium | reverse complement strand
CCGGTGGTGAAAAAGTACGCTGTATGTTAAGTAAGCTGATGATTTCAGGTGCGAACATTTTAATCATGGACGAACCAACTGACCACTTAGACATGGAATCTATCACAGCACTGAACAATGGTTTGATGAAATTCAAAGGTGTACTTTTGTTTGCATCCCACGACCATCAGTTTGTCCAGACCATTGCTGACAGAGTTATTGACGTTACAACCGGCAGCCACTATGATAAGAAAATAACCTTCGATGAATATCTTGCTGAGCTTGCTCAGAAGCGCGAAGAGGAAAAGGCGGGTAGATAACAGTGGCAAAAACTCTGTATATCAGTGACCTTGACGGTACCTTGCTTAACCGCAATGCCGAGCTTTCACAGTTTGCCGTTGACGGATTAAGAGACGTGTGCCGCAAAGGTGTATCTTTCAGCGTGGCAACCGCAAGAACTGCCGCAACCGTAGCGGCAATGCTCGCGCCCGTAGGTGTGAATACTCCTGTTGTACTTATGAACGGAGTCTGCACTTACGATTTGTCAAAGGATGAATACGTGAATGTAGAGTATATAAACTCTTTTGCAAAGGAAAGTGCAATGCGGATTATTGCTGCCCACGGTTTGTCGGGCTTTTGGTACTGTATAGAGGAAGGCAAACTTTCCACTTATTACGAAAACACCGATTCGCCTGATGCAAAGCAGTTTATTGAGGAATACTGGACCGATGCCGACGGGCTCAATATCCGCCGCGCAACCGTTCACCCCAAGGCGACCGAGAATATTGATGCCATACAGGGCATAATTTCTGCCCTGATTGAAAAGGGCTATGCCTATGAGTCGAAGGGTGACGTTTATTTCCGCGCACGCAAATTTGACGAGTACGGCAAGCTTTCGCATCAGCCACTTGACGACCTTGAGGCAGGCGCGAGAATTGACGTTACCGATATTAAGGAAGACCCGATGGACTTCTGTCTTTGGAAGGCCGCCAAGGAGGGTGAGCCCTTCTGGCCCTCCCCCTGGGGCAACGGCAGACCTGGCTGGCACATTGAATGCTCGGCAATGGCAGGAAAATATCTCGGCAATTCGATTGATATTCACTGCGGCGGCCAGGATTTGATTTTCCCCCACCACGAAAACGAAATTGCCCAGAGCGAATGCGCAAACGGCTGCGACTTTGCACATTACTGGATGCACAACGGCTATATCAACGTTGATAACCGCAAGATGTCGAAATCTCTCGGAAACTTTTTCACAGTACGTGAGGTTGCGGCGGTTTATGGCTACGAGCCGATTAGATATATTATGATTTCCTCTCATTATCGCAGCCCAATCAACTACTCGACCGAAATAATTGAGCAGAGTAAAAACGCTCTCGACCGCCTTTACAAATGCCGCGAGGGTCTTACCTTTGCGATTGAGCACGCGGATAACGGCGGCGATGCGCCCGAGTTTATAGAAAAACGCAAGGAAGAGTTTATTGCCGCAATGGAGGACGACCTCAACACAGCCGATGCGCTTGGCACAGTGTTTAATCTTGTTAAGGATATAAACCTCTTGGTTGCCGCAGGCGCAGGCAAGGATACACTTTCTGCCGCACTTGCCGCATTTGACGAGCTTTGCGGTGTTCTGGGTCTTGTGTATAACGTAAATGACGATGCGCTCGATTCGGAGATTGAGGATTTAATTGCAAAACGCACACAGGCACGCAAGGAGCGCAACTTCCAGGAGGCTGACGCAATCCGCGACAAGCTTAATGAAATGGGAATTGTGCTTGAGGACACACCGCAGGGTGTAAAGTGGAGCAGAAAGTGATGAACGCCCAGCCGATTGGAAACGGTGTGGAGATTTTCGTATCCAAAAACCACACCTTTGGAACCGATGCAATTCTGCTTGCGGATTTTGCCGCGCCAAAGAAAAGCGACACCGCGTGTGACCTCGGCACAGGGTGCGGAATAATTCCGCTTTTGTGGTGCCGCTCGGGACTGACCGCGCGCTGCTTTGGTGTGGACATACAGGAGGAGGCGTGCGTGCTTGCGGCGCAATCTGCCGCGCACGGCGGTTTTTCCGAAAAGTTTTCGGTTATACATTCTGACCTGTTAGAGCTAAAGGGAAAGCTTCCGTTTGGGAGCTTTCAGCTTGTTACCTGCAACCCACCGTATAAGGCGGACGGCGCAGGAATAAGAAGTAAAAGCGATGCAGACGTCGTTGCCCGACACGAAACCGCCTGCACGCTTGAAGACATAATTGCGGTGTCGGCCAGGCTGCTTCAGACGGGCGGCAGACTTTGTATGTGCAACCGACCCGAGCGCCTTACCGATATGATGTGCGCTATGCGTGCAAACAAGCTCGAGCCCAAGCGGCTGCGGCTCGTTTGTCAGCGCAAGGGCGAGGAGCCGTGGCTTGTTTTGCTCGAGGGTAGACGCTGTGGCAACTCGGGTATGAGAATTGCGCCGACACTTTACGTCGAAGACGGCGAAAACTTTTCGCAAGAGATGATTGATATTTACGGCAGTTACAAGGAGGAGCACCTATGAGTTCGAAACTGTACGTTGTGGGGACCCCCATCGGCAACCTTTCTGATATGTCGCCGCGCGCGCTTGAAGTGTTGCGCTCTGTGGATTTTATCGCCGCGGAGGATACGCGCGTTACAATGAAGCTGCTTAATCACTTTGGAATACAGAAGCCGCTTGTCAGCTATTTTGAGCATAACAAGGCGGAAAAGACCGCAAAAATGGTTTCGAGGTTGCAAAATGGCGAAAAATGTGCTATAGTAACCGATGCGGGTATGCCATGCATTTCCGACCCGGGAGAAGACCTTGTCCGCGCGTGTTACGAAAACGGAATTGAGGTTGAATCGGTTCCCGGTCCGAGCGCGGTTATAACGGCGCTTTCGGTTTCGGGACTTAAGACGGGCAGGTTCTGCTTTGAGGGTTTTTTATCGGTTAACAAGCAAAGCCGCAGAACCCACCTTGAATCGCTGAAGAATGAAACCCGCACGATGATTTTTTATGAGGCACCGCACAAGCTGGTTGCGACCCTTGCGGATATGCAAAGCGTCCTGGGCGACAGGGAAATTGCGCTCTGCCGTGAGCTTACCAAGCTGCACGAGGAGGTCATAAGGACAACCCTTAAGGGTGCGCTGGAGCTTTATAAGGACACCGCGCCGCGCGGTGAATATGTGCTTTGCATTGCAGGCAGGGAAGAAGAGAAGGGAACCTACACCATTGAGGATGCTGCGGCAATCGCGGACAGGCTTTTGGCCTCGGGCGAGAGTGCGTCTGCGGCGGCGAAAGAGGCGGCGGCGGTCACGGGACTTAAAAAGGGCGAGATATACAAGTTTTTGATTGAAAGGGATAAGTAATATGGGAAAGCATAACCGTGAAAATGATACGGAAATGGTTGATATTTACAGCTCTGCAAAAAAAGGAAAAAAGGCATCTAAAAAGGGAAAAAGCAAAAAGACCAAAACACAAAAGATAATCATTACAATTTTGTCGGTGCTGGTTGGCTTTTGTATTCTTGTTTCGGGGCTGCTCATTTTTGCACTTAACTATTTCAAATACGAAAAGACCGACGTTGACGAGGATGCGCTCGGCGTGCAGACCGAAAACTCTGAGGATTATGTTAAGAATATAGCGCTTTTTGGTATTGATACGCGTAATCAGGCGTCGATGACAGGACTTTCCGACTCGATTATGATTATGAGTGTGGACACCAAAAACAAAACGATAAAGCTCGTTTCGGTAATGCGAGACAGCGTTGTACGCGTAAACGGCAAGGTTAACAAAATAAACGCTGCATACAGCACAGGCGGACACGAGCGCGCAATAAAAACTTTAAACGAAAACTTCGGCCTTGATATAACCGACTATGCCACCGTTAACTTTAGCGGAATGATTGGCCTTATTGATATGGTTGGCGGCATTGAAGCAGAGGTCACAAGGCAGGAGTTTAACAGGGCAACCGCCTATGGCAGTCTTAACGATTTGATACGCGAGCAGGCAAGGCTGATGGGCCTTAAAAATCCCGAGCTTGTGGATGGCCCCGGCAAGCAGATGCTCACAGGTATACAGGCTGTTGCGTGGTCACGCATCAGAATGCAGGCAACCGCCCAGGGCGAGCGTGACGACTACGGCAGAACGGCACGTCAGCGCCACGTACTTAACGAGCTTTTCTCTCGCGCGGCTAATATGAGCATCACGAAATACCCCAAATTTGTAAAGAAGCTTTTGCCCTATGTTGAAACCTCGCTTTCGTATAAGGAAATCATAAAGCTTGCCCCTGCAATCAAGGGCGGCACACTGCAGGGCGAACGCATCCCCTGTGATAACAGCCAGATTAGTGGCGCCAGCAGCGGTGTTGCAGGCGGCGTTTACTACAACCTTGATTATGCGTCCAATCTTATAAAAGCCTTCTTGTACGAGGGACAAACCTTTGAAGAATATATCGCACTGAATCCCATTGATAAAACACCGTGGGTGTATTAAATTAAAGCTTAATCGGTCATTACCGCACGACTTCGTTTCATATAATTATGTGAACGGGGGAATGGGTAATGGCCGATTTTTTAAATCCGCAGTTTTTGCTGACTGTGGCGCTGACGGCGGCGCTGATTTTCGTCAACGGCTGGACCGATGCGCCAAACGCGGTGGCAACCTGCATTGGCAGTGGGGCAATGCGTCCGCGCGCGGCAATAAATATGGCGGCGGTTTTCAACCTTTTGGGGATTGTTGTTATGTATCTGTGCAACGATTCGGTTTCCAAAACCATCGAAAGCGGAATAAACCTTGGCACACACCATAGATTAACGGCGCTGTGCGCTTCTATAATCGCGGTGGTGCTTTTTGCGGCAGTGGCGGCGTTTTTCGGCATACCCACAAGCGAGGGACACGCGCTTTTTGCCGCCCTGGCAGGAACGGCGGCCGCCCAGGGCGAGCAGACGGCAAGGGTCGGCTTTTGGGGGTACGTGGTAATAGGCGCGCTTATTTCGGCGGTGGCAGGCTTTGTGCTCGGCGCTTTTTTCGACCGTGTTCTTTTAAAAATGCGCATTAAAAACAAAGCTCTTCGCAAGGTACAGATTGTATCGGCGGCGCTGCTTGCCTTTATGCACGGCGCGCAGGACGGTCAGAAGTTCACGGCCATAATGCTGTTATCGCTATCGCTTTCGGGAACAAATAGCGAAGTGCGCTTGCCGCTTATATTCCTGTCGGGTGCGCTGATGGCGG
>CALDPI010000054.1 GCA_937912045.1 uncultured Clostridia bacterium | reverse complement strand
AAACAGGTGAGTTAGCATAGGGTAACCGGCATCCTCAGGTTCTCCCTTGCAGATAAAACAAAAATCAAGGAGGAATTTTAAATTCTCAAGCAGAAAAGGTTTTAGGAAAAAAAGAAGGTACTAAAAAATAAAACAGCTTTCAAAAACACAAGATACTACGTTACTTCTTGCCAACCGCATCAACCACCCCACGCGCGAAATGCACGAGCTTTTTGCAAATATGCTTTTTGATACCATTTTCAAAGAGGACGTTGACGTGCGCGAAAACGACAGCACTATGGTAAAGTTATAAAACGAAAGGCAACCAACAGCGTTGGTTGCCTTTTAATTATACTTTGCGAAGGGTCGGTCTTCCGATATAGTGAAGATTATACGTGTCAATCAGTTCCTTTACGGTGTAAAGCGATGCGCCGTCAAAGGCACTCTTTGTGTCGTGCGCGTCAAAGCCCAGCGTTACGGGTGCCTGCTCCTCGCCGACCCATTTCCAGAACGTTGGGTTTGGGTAGGTGCGGTGCTCGCGAATGCCAAGACAGTTGATTTCCAGCGGCACGTCACACTCGCGCGAGACTGCACAGATTTCGCGCACGGCATCGTGCATAAGCGGTGTATCTGCGAAGTTGAACAAATCCGGGTGCGCCACGTATGTAAACACGCCGCTCTGCATTCCCTCAATCAGTAACGACACATAACGTTTAAGCGTTGCTTCATCCTGCGGCGCATGAACAGTATAGGTTGCGCCCGGCAGTTCTTCAGACAAACAGTGCTGGCCGAGAATCAGATATTCTGCGCCGAGGTCACGAATGGTTTTAAGCATCCTATCAAAGCACTCAGGATAATACTCCATCTCAAAGCCGATGGAAATATTGATTTGCGAGCGGTATTTTTCCCGCAGTATCGCAATTTCTCCCATATAATCGGCCGCCTCTGCCATAGGTACGCGGTAGTTTGACTCCTTACCGTTTGACTTGAGAAAAGGCGCGTGGTCCGAAAAGCCCATATGGATAATTCCGCCTTCAATCGCGCGCTTTATATATTCCTCCACTGTGCCGCTTGCGTGGTTACAGCGAGCGGTGTGTGTATGGTAATTAAAATCGACCGAAAATGACATTTGCCTTCACTCCGAAATACAGATTAACTTTATTTTACCCCAAAACACCGGCCTTTGTAAAGGGCGAAAAAGAACCGAAGTGAAAATTCACCTCGGTTCTTTTGTTTTAGTTGAATTTAGGCAGCCAGTTGCCGTGAGCATCGATTAAATCGTCGACCATTTTCTTTATGGTGTCGATGTCCAGTTCGCTCGCGGTGTGGGGGTCGAGCATTGCAGCCTGATAGATATGTTCCTTGCGTTTGGTGCGTGCCGCCTCGATTGTCAGCAG
>CALDPI010000053.1 GCA_937912045.1 uncultured Clostridia bacterium | reverse complement strand
CACCCGCAGGACAAAGTCGAACTTGTCCGCCTCCACGCTGAGGTGGAAATCTGCCTCCGGAAAGACCTCCCGGTTGGCTGGATCAAAGAATTTGGCGCCGTCGGTTTCGGCAAGGCCGTCAGAGATGCTACCTACTTCAAGCGTTACATAGTGCCCCACCCGCTTGCCGAGTTTTTTTGCAGCCTGCTCTGTTTTTATCTCAACAGACGTGATTTTTGTATCGCCTTCGCGCCGCTCTTTCACGCAAACGCCAGCCACTTTTCCTTTTTGCATTGCATTTGATTCAACCGCAAGGTCAGCTCTTGTATTCATAATTATCACCTTTGTTTAGTGTTATCAAAAGGTTTTTTCTTATTCTTTTCATATTTTTAAAAAAAGTGTTGCATTCTTCGGCAATTAGTGGTAAAATACCTTTACTTGAGATTTTGCAAGGAGGTGTCACAATGCCTAATATTAAATCTGCAAAGAAGCGCGTTATCGTTAACGAAAACAATGCTATGCGCAACAAGAGCGTTCGTTCTGCTCTCCGCACCGCCATCAAAAAGGCTGACGCTGCTATCACAGAAAACGCCGCTGATAAGGACGTTGCTGTAAAGGCTGCTGTTAAGAGCATTGACGCTGCTGCTACAAAGGGCATTCTTCACAAGAACAACGCTGCAAGAAAGAAATCTGCTCTTGTTAAGCGTCTTAATAAAGTAGAAGCCTAATCACATTGTCGGCTTAAGCATTTCGGGCTTTGTCAAATCGTTCTGCCCTTTGCAGAACGGCTTTGCGGCAAGGCCTGTTTTTTGCTGTTAGTATATGATGTGATTCTTTTCCATGAATAAAAACGTTTTCCATTGCGTATTATCCCATATAACACACAAATCAAAAGGAGATTATTACAAGTGGCTAAAACAATTAAACTGACCGATGAAGGTCTTAAAAAGCTCGAAGCAGAGCTTGAAATGCTTAAGACCGAGGGTCGCAAGGACATCGCTGAAAAAATCAAGGTTGCACGCGGATACGGCGACCTTTCCGAAAACAGTGAATATGACGAGGCTAAAAACGAGCAGGCTAAAATCGAGGCCCGCATTGTTGAATTGGAGGCTATGCTCAAAAACGTTGAGCTGATTTCAAGCACGGAGGCCTCCGATACCGTTCAGCTCGGCTCTAAAATAAAGGTTCTCGACGTTGAGTTTGAGGACGAATGTGAATATCAGATTGTCGGCTCGCCCGAGGCTGATGTTAAAAAGGGACTGATTTCTGACGAGTCGCCCGTTGGCAAGGCTCTTATCGGACATAAGACCGGTGACGAGGTTGTTGCCGAAACACCGTCAGGCGAAATCGTTTTCAAGATTCTTGAACCCATCTTTCGTTACCTCCTTCAGCAACATGTCAGCAATGTTTGCGTCCAACGCCTTGCAGATTGCG
>CALDPI010000052.1 GCA_937912045.1 uncultured Clostridia bacterium | reverse complement strand
ACAATGAAAGTATTGTTGAAGATACAGTTCCGGCAATTGTTTCTCTCAATGAGCTTCAGAGAGTTTTAAGAAATCTCTTAAGAGAAGGTATTCCTATTTTAGATATGGAAACAATCTTAGAAACTCTTGCAGATTATGCTCCTACAGTTAAAGACCACGATATGCTTACAGAATATGTAAGACAGGCATTAAGAAGAACAATTACACACAAATTCTCAATTGCAGGGCAGTTAAAGGTTGTAAGCCTTGATTCTGAAATTGAAGATTTGATTATTAAAAGCATTAAAAAGATTGAGGGAATTTTAAAATATAAGAGCCTTGTACACGATGAGAGTGTTTGCAAGGTTTCAATTGTTGGAACGGGCATGCAGACACACCCGGGTGTTGCCGCAAAGATGTTTGAGGCACTTTCCGATGCTGACATCAACATTCAGACCATTTCCACAAGTGAAATTAAAATTTCTGTTTTGGTAGATACCAAGCAGGGCGAACGCGCACTTAACGTTGTTCACGACGCATTTATGCTTTAATATCAAATCAAAAGACCGCTTGCGTTGCAAGCGGTCTTTTTTTTTACATCTTAAGCTCTGCTATGGTAACGCCCGTTTCACCCTCGCCAAAGACGCCAAGGCGGTACGTGCGTATGTTTTTGTGACGTTTAAGGTGCTGCTGCACAGCGGTGCGCAACACGCCTGTTCCCTTTCCGTGAATAATGGTAATACTCGGAACACCCGATAACACGGCGTTGTCGATATATTTATCAAGCTCAAGTATTGCCTCGTCACTTGCCATTCCGCGCAAATCCACCTCTGTTGTGGCGGTGCGCTCTGCGCGCGAGGTCAGCCCTTTTACCGCGCGCTCACGCCTCTCTGGAGCTTGTTTTTGCTCTGTAAGGCGCAGATTTTTAATATCAACGCGGGTTTTGATAATTCCTGCCTGAACAAAGGCGGTCTGGGCATTTTCGTCCACGCTCAGCACCGTTGCGGTTTTGTTTATATCAAAAATCAGCACGGTGTCGCCGGCCTTTAATTTGCGCGGAAGGACGTAGTTATCATCACTTCGTGACAGCACAGGGTCGGCTGTATCAAGCATTGAATTGAGGGCGCCCTTTACGCTGCTGCGTGCACGCGACAGCATTTGAGCAGAGTTTTCGGCCGTGAAGCCTTTTTTGATTGTTTCAAGCTCACCTAACAGGGCATTTGACTGGCTGCGCGCATTATCGACAATACGCATTGCCTCTTCGCGCGCACGTTCTGCGTTTTTTTGTCTTTCTCGCTCTATCTCGTCAAGGCGCTGTTTAACACTGTTTTTGGCAGCGTTAAGCTCTGCACGAAGTCGGTTTGCACTTTCGCGCTCCTTTTCCGCCTCAAGACGCGAGCTCTCGAGTGAGGCAATGATATTTTCAAGGCGCAAATCGTCCTTATCAATAAGAGATTTTGCGTTTTCAACTATATCGCTTGAAAGACCGAGACGGCTTGAAATTGCAAACGCGTTTGAACGTCCTGGCACACCGATTAGCAGACGGTATGTAGGACGCAGGGTTTCAACGTCAAACTCGCAGCAGGCATTTTCGACACCTTCCGTATCGAGCGCATAGCTCTTAAGCTCGGCATAGTGAGTGGTGGCGGCAACACGGCTACCAAAGCTGCGAAAACGCATTAAAATGGCATTTGCGAGTGCGGCACCCTCAATGGGGTCGGTGCCCGAGCCCAGCTCGTCTATCAGCACGAGAGAATCATCATCGGCAACGTCTAATATATTTATTATATTAGCCATATGCGAAGAAAAGGTTGAAAGCGATTGCTCAATGCTCTGCTCATCACCGATATCAACCAGCACCTTACTGAAGATGTGAACCGAGCTGTTATCGTCAACGGGGAGCATAAGTCCGCACATTGTCATAAGGGTCAAAAGGCCGAGAGTTTTTAGCGTTACGGTCTTGCCGCCGGTGTTGGGACCTGTGATTATAAGCGTGTCATATTCCTTGCCGAGAGTTACAGTTACAGGTACAACCTCGTTCTGCCTGATGAGGGGATGACGCGCGTTTTTGAGATGAATATAACGTGCATCATTAAGCTTTGGCACAGTAGCGCGCATTCGGTATCCCAGCTTTGCCTTGGCAAAAATCAGGTTTATCTGCACGAGCGCACCGTAAGAATAAATTGTGGTATCGGCAAAGTCTGCCGCTATGGCAGAAAGCTCTGACAGAATTCTTTCTATTTCCGCCTTTTCCTTTGAGCGAAGCACCTTTATTTCGTTATTGATTTCGACAACCGCCATGGGCTCTATAAACAGGGTTGCTCCCGATGCGGAGGTGTCGTGCACCAGTCCCGGAACCTCTGCCCTGTGCTCTGCCTTTACGGGCACAACATAGCGTCCGTCACGCTGGGTGACGATATTTTCTTGTAGATACTTGGCGTTTTGACTGCGCACAAGCTTGTCAAGGCGCGAGCGGATATTCGACTCTGACGAGGAAATTTTTCTGCGGATATCGGCAAGCGCGGGCGATGCATTATCGCTGATTTCCTCCTCATTTTTTATGCAAAGGAAAATCTTTTCCTCGAAGAATTTGTTCGGCACGAGGTTATCAAAATATACGTCCAGCGCCGACTCGCTGCCGCCGTCGGAGGCTTGACGCCACTCCTTTACCACACGTATGACCCTGAGGGTTTCGGCAATTCCCAAAAGCTCGCCTGCGGAGAGAATACCGCCTGCCTTTGCACGCGACAGGGCGCTGTTTACGTTCTCTGCGCCGCTAAAAGATGGTGCGCCGAAGCGTGCCATAAAGTTATGGGCTTCCTCGGTTTCTTTAAGCAAATTTTCCACCCTGTATCTATCAAACACGGGCTTTATTTCAAGTGCGGCATCTCTGGCGTCTGCCATACCCGTTTCATTTGCGAGCATTGCAAGAATTTTATTAAGTTCAAGCACGCGGGCGCTTCTATCATAATCGTACATAACAAACCTCTATAAATTTTTATAAAACTGCAAAACCGAAAACCTGTGCTCAACCTGCGAGAGCAAAAAGCGCTCAACCGCGTTTGCAAGTGCATCGGCAGAGGAATCTGAAAGGGTAAAGCTGTATAATGCGGAAAAGTCCGAAAAGGCTATGTGCCGCATTGCCGAAAGCACACTTCTGCTGAGCGGCACAAGGCTGCTGTCCGACGGCTTGCAATCCGAACAATAAAGCTCGCCGTTCAGCGTATCAAAATACATAACCTCATCTTCGAATTTTGCACAATCCCTGCAGGCGACAAGGTCGGGTGCATAGCCCGAAAGCGAGAGCATTCTAAGCTCGGTTATCGCCTTTAATATTTTATCGGGCCTTTTGTCCTCCGCGAGATAAGAAATTGAATTAAGTACAAGGCGCAGATACTCTGACGCATCGGATTCTTCGGGTGCCAGCACACCTGCAAGCTCACAAAAATGCTGGGCAAGAGTGAGCTTTACAATATCATTCTGCAGGCCGAAAAACACCTTTTCGGCACTCGCCTCTTTGACTACGTATGTATCCTTTTTCTTTTCAAAGGTCAAATGGGAGTAGGTGAGTAACGTCGTTGCCGCCATATTTTTATTCTTAACACTTCTGGCGCCGTGAACGTATGCGCGAACCACACCGTTTGTTTCGGTCAGTACCGATATGAAACGGTCGTACTCCTTAACGTTATTAACCCTTATAATCAGGCCGTTTGTCGACAGGCTCACGCTTTTCACCATCCCTCATTGCCACAATACTTTTATACTTTAAATAATCGGCAACTCTGCCGTTTTGTGTAAATTTTTCCCAAGCTGTTCTTTCGTCCATTTTTACCACCCGAAATTAACTTGTGAAAAACAGAAACTTTTATTACAGGTAAAATCAGTCAAGCCCGAAGCCGTGAATTGCACCCTGCATATTACGCCAATTTTCTTTAACCTTTACCCATAATTTAAGCGACACCTGTGTGCCGTAATATTTTTCGATATCCCGTCGGGCAAGAATGCCTATGCGCTTTAAGACCGCGCCGCCTTTGCCGATGATTATGCCCTTGTGGCTTTCTCTCTCGCAATAAATCACAGCGTTTACGTTCAGTATCGGCTCGCCCTCGCGAGAGTCCTTTTCAAAAATTTGTTCCAAATCAATCGCAATGCCGTGCGGCACCTCGTTATCGAGCGTTAAAAGCAATTTTTCCCTTATCATCTCGGCAATCATTGTGCGCTCGGTCTGGTCGGTTACGGTATCGCCGTCAAAATAATGCACCGATTCCTTGCAAAAGGCAAAAAGCTCATCCACAAGCAGCGCGGCACCGTCACCGCTTTTTGCAGAAAACGGCACGACGGCGGCAAAGTCCATATAAGCCGAGTATGCGCTTATTATGGTAAGAAGCTCACTCTTATCGCTGAGCAAATCAATTTTATTAACCGCCAAAACCGCAGGGATATTGCGGCGTTTAAGCTCGTCCATAAGCTTGATTTCGGCAGGAGGAAGATTTTCGGGGTCAAACTTAAAGCGTGTTACCGCCTCTACCATCAGTACCGCCGCATCAACATCGGCAAGGCCTGCACCGACCGCCCTCATCATATTTTCGCCGAGCGTGTTGCGCGGCTTGTGAAGACCGGGTGTATCAATAAATACGAGCTGATTTTCTCCCTTTGTCAACACGCCGAGAATTTTTGTGCGGGTTGTCTGCGGCTTGTCCGAAACGATGGCAACCTTTTCACCGACTGCACGGTTGACGAAGGAGGATTTTCCCACGTTTGCCCTGCCGACTACCGCAATAAATGCTGCTTTGCTCATATTATCTCCTCAATCCAAGAAGCTCCATAACAGCCTCTTCCTTTTCACGCATAATTTCCTTTTCAAGTCCGCCGTTCACGTGGTCATAACCCAGCAGATGCAAAACCGAATGAACGGTGAGATACGCTGTTTCACGCTCAAAGGAATGGCCGTATTCCGCGGCCTGTGCCTCTGCATGTTCAAGCGATATTAACACGTCGCCCAGCATTTTTGCGTTTGTTTCGGGGTTTATGTCGTACACGCCGTTTTCAGAAAGCGGAAACGACAGAACGTCGGTCGCACTGTCAATATTGCGGAACTGTGAATTAATCTTTCTTATATCCTCATCGCAGGTGAAGGTGACGTTGATTTCGGCATCGCCCACAAATTTTTCCATATCAAGAGTTGCGTTGCACGCTCTGCGAACGAGAAGTCTTGTTCCCGTGGGTACCTTAACCTTTTTTTGCGAGTTTGTTATTGTTATTCTTGCTTTCACTTTTTCTTTCCTCAAATCTTTCATAAGCCTTTATTATTTCCTGTACAAGACGGTGACGCACAACGTCTTTTCCACTGAATTTTGAAATGGCGATGTCATCTATTCCCTTTAATATAGACACAACCTCTTTAAGTCCTGATTTCTTACCGTCGGGCAGGTCAATCTGGGTTATGTCGCCCGTTACAACCGCCTTTGAATTATATCCAAGGCGGGTTAAAAACATTTTCATCTGCTCGCTCGTGGTATTTTGTGCCTCATCAAGAATTATAAAGCTGTCGTCAAGCGTTCTTCCGCGCATATAGGCGAGCGGTGCAACCTCGATATCGCCGCGCTCCTGACAGCGCTGAAAGCTTTCGGCGCCGAGCATATCAAAAAGCGCATCATAAAGCGGACGAAGATACGGGTCAACCTTTTGCTGCAGGTCACCCGGCAGAAAGCCGAGCTTTTCACCTGCTTCGACGGCAGGACGTGTGAGAATTATCCTGTTTATCTGTTTTGAACGAAAAGCGTTAACAGCCATTGCCACAGCAAGATAGGTTTTACCGGTGCCGGCAGGGCCCACGCCGATTGTAATTGTGTTTTTCTTTATGGCCTCAACGTACTGCTTTTGACCCAGCGTTTTGGGTTTTACGGGGCGACCCTTCGACGTGACGCATATGCAATCAGAATCGGTAAGTGCCTCGATTTTTTCATCCTCACCGTCGCCGACGAGTGAAAAGACGTATTCCAAATTCTGCTCGTTTATTATTTCGCCCTTGTTAATTAATTTCATAAGGCAATCTATTGCGCGCACGGCATACTGGACGTTAAGCGGCTCGCCCTTTACGGTTATACGGTCCGCGTGTGAGGTCACCGACACGTGATATTTGGACTCAAGATGCTTGATATTCTCATCAAAATTCCCAAAAAGACCCGCTATTTGCTCAATGCGTTCAATATTTATATTTCTTTCCAACCGAAAGTCTCCTTTTATAATTATTCAAAATAATTATATCACATTATAACGTCAATTTGTAGTATTAATTAATATTTTTTCTTCTTTTGCAATGTTTTTTTGCAGCGTTACGTCCCAAACGACAGTAAGTGACTCCTCTGTTTCGGTCACGCTCTCCTCATAGGACACGATTTTTGCATCACCTATGCGCTCTTTTATATTAGCCACGGCAATTTCCTTTGCTCTGTCGGGCGAGAGTGCTATTTCACTTTCTCTTATTTCTCTCATTGTGACTTTATAGAGAAAAACCGGCACGTATGACCTGCCGTTTTTTATCACTAATTTTTGTATGCGATTAACGTATTCCCCTTTTTGTGCTCCAAGATAAAGCGGAATTTTTATGCCAAAAAAATTAAGCGCGTATTTTTGCTGTGCCTTACCGGAAAAAGCCTTGATTTTTTGGTGATACGGCACGACCGCTTTATACCTTTTTATAACCTCTGCCAAAATTTTTCCGCTGCTTTTCACAAGGTGTGTATTTCCGCCCTCAAGCTCGACGACACCCGACACAAGCAACGTATTCTTTGCCACCGAATCGCCGACTGCCACCTTTATTTCACCCTCTGTGACCTCAATTTTTTTAATAATTCCGTCGTCATTCGCCACAAGGTTTGCAGGGGAATAATCCTTATGCGGTGTTAAACCCGCCTCTTTGACGTCAACCGTCAGCTCGCACCCCTCAATATTAAGTGCCGCCCAGGCAAGCCCATCAATATGGGTTTGCAGTTCTACCCGCTTATTCCACGCATCAATTTCTGTCGCCCTTATCCCCTCGTGCACACCGATTTTTTCACAGGCGGCAAGCACCTCTTTTTCACTTATTTTGCTGTTTCCCGTTACGTTAATGTTCCATATGTACCCCGACATAATCTGTAGTGTTGTGAAGAATATGACTGCGCCCAACAAAATGCCGTAACGATAGCGGTAACGGTTTATTATAAAGGGCACACCGCGTTTTTTGCAAATATGCAGTCTTATGCCCGTGTTTTTTAGAATTTTTCTCATCCGTTTAAAATCGGATATCGACATAAACAGTGTAATTTCGCCGTTTTTCTTGCGTATTCCCCAGACGGCTATTCCGTTATATGCACAAAGGTTCAGCACCCTTTCAACAAAATCGCCGCTGAATTTCAGTTTCACCTTTCCTGTGAAAAAACGGTATATTTTTACTATCAGCACTGCAAATCACCTACACACAGAATTCTATTTTTTCTATTTTTCCGTTTATGGTAAGTCCGTTTATATCAAGAGAGGATATCTGAAGCCCCGTTCCGTAAAACTCCACCGTTCCCTTTCCCATATTGAGTTTTATAAAACAATCGCTGTATTCAAGTACGCCCTTTATACCGTCTATGACGGCCTCGTTATTTGAAAACAGCTCCATATGCGCTCCGCTTTCAAAAAGGCCGTTCGGCACAGAAAAAGCCCTTATTAAACCGTCTTTTTTACCCTTGCTCATTAAATACGCCTCCACTCAAAACAAAATATGAAAATAATATAACAATAATTACACGCGTATAATTGCTTTGAGGTGATTTTTTTGTTTTCCTACACTTTTAAAATGACGGTCACTACCATAATTTGCCTTTGTCTTTTGGTGCTGTGTCTTATTAACCCCACAAGCTCTCTAAACGGCGCGATAAGCGGAATTATGCTGTGCGGAAACGTGATTATTCCGTCGCTTTTTCCGTTTTGCGCGATTGCACTTTTTGCCTTTAAAAGCGGCGTTACGGGTTTTCTCTCCCGTTTGCTTGACGGCGTTTCAAGAAAGCTCTTTCACCAATCGGGCGAGCAGTTTTGCGTGTTTTTAATGTCCTTTCTTGCAGGATATCCTGTTGGAATAAGGCTCATAAACGAGCTTGCGGAGCAAAAAAAAATAACCTCAGAGCAGGCAAAAAGGATGGGGCTTTACTGTGTGAATGCAGGGCCTGCTTTTATATTGGTTGCAGTCGGAGAAGGCATTTTGCATGATAGGGCTCTTGGGATTGTTTTATTCTTAGGAAATCTGATTGCCACCGTTTTGCTCGCCATTATAACCGAGTTTTCAAGCAAGCCGCCGATATATGTTAAAAATGAGCTTGAAGCAAACATTGGTGACTCTTTTGTAGAAAGCGTTGCACAGGCGGCGACCTCGGTTTTTGGAATTTGTGCCTGGGTAATCCTTTTTTCTGCTCTCCTTTCCGCTTTGAAATGCAAATTCATCCCGAACTTCATATATGCGCCTATAAGCTATGCTTGCGAGGTCACAAACGGCGTGATTTTCGCCAGACGCAATTTGCTGATGGTCGCCGCAATTTTGAGCTTTGGCGGATTTTCTGTGCACTGCCAGTTTTACTCCATCGGGAAGAAAAACGCTCCACCGTATTTAAAATTTTTGCTGTTCCGTGCATTTCACGCCGCGCTTTCGGCAGCATTTGTCTATTTGCTATTAATGCTCTCGGGCAAAACCGTTACCACCTTTTCGAACGGTGTCGAGCCGATAAGGCAGAACATTTCTTTCACCGTGGCGGGCGCCATTTCTCTTATGCTTATGTCGATATTTCTCATATCATCAACGCAGTATGAAAAAAGAAATAAAATATTGTAGAAAAATGTGAAAATGTATGATACAATTATAAAAAAATGTGTGGCTGTGATTATATGGGAAATAAACTGTTTAATAAAAAACTACCTCGCGCGTGCAAAAACTGTGTTTTTTCACGTTCTTTTGGCTCGGAGCACGACGTTATCTGCCAAAAACGCGGCGCTGTCAGAATTGACGACTGCTGCAGAAAGTATAAGTACGACGCTACAAAGCGCGTGCCTATGCGTGCAACGCTGTCAAGCGACTACACAAATGAAGATTTTTCGCTTTAATTAAAAGTTTTTATTGACAAATTTTATAACTGTGTTATAATAGTTTTTGCGCCGTGACGCGCAATATGGTGGATGTAGCTTAGTTGGCCTAAAGCGCCAGTTTGTGGCACTGGAGATC
>CALDPI010000051.1 GCA_937912045.1 uncultured Clostridia bacterium | reverse complement strand
AAATAAGAAGGTTTTTATGCATTCACGACTATTTAAAAAATTTTTCTTGACAACGTCGGTCATTTTTATAGCAGGCATAACGTTCCTTTCGGCCATTCTCGGTGTTGTGGTTGCAAATTTTTATATCAACAACATCAGAGACGGACTTTATAAAAACTGCATTTCGGTTTTAAACGTGTATGAGGGCGGCAACATTTCTGATTCCGATACTTTTTTGGGTATGATTTCTGCATTGGCCGATACGTCGGATGCTGAAATCTTTGTTACCGATACGGGCGGTAAGGTTATAATGTGCAGCTGTGATATGTGGCGCGAAATGAAGGAGTGCGATTTTTGCAAGACTACCGTACCGAGCGTTGTTCTTGACGGAATTTTAAAAAAGGGAACATATTATGAAGATGGTGAGATGTCGGACTTTTATGGAAAGACCCATCATTTTACCTCTGCCGTTCCTTTGAAAAACGCCGACGGTAAGGTATCCGCCTTTGTCTTTTCGGCGGCTCCCACTTCGCAGATTACCACGTTTTTTATGGTCCTTTTGCGAATGTATATTCTTGCAGCTATAATACCTGTAATACTCATATTCTTTGCGGAATATGCGCTCACATACAGGCTTATAAGACCGCTAAGACAAATGTCTGACGCGGCCAAGAGAATGGCAAAGGGCGATTTTTCAAGGAGAATTCCCGTCATATCGGACGACGAGATTGGCGACCTTTCAATTTCATTTAATAATATGACCAACTCGCTTGTTCAGCTTGAATCAATGCGCAGAAGCTTTATTGGCAACGTCTCGCATGAGCTGCGCACACCAATGACCACAATCGGCGGTTTTATTGACGGCATTTTGGACGGCACCATTGATTCGGAAATGCAGGGACACTATTTGCAGATTGTTTCCGAGGAAATTAAGCGCCTTTCGCGTTTGGTGGAATCAATGCTTTGTCTTGCGAAGCTGGAATCGGGCGAGCAAAATATCAATCCGCAGAAATTCGATATTTACAAGGTGACAAGGAATATTGTCATTTCGCAGGAAAAACGACTTTCTGAAAAGGAAATTGACATAACAGGTCTCGATGACGGAGAAATCACCGTAACGGCTGACTACGACCTGATTTATCAGGTTATATTTAATCTTGTTGACAATGCAATTAAGTTTGCGAACAACGGCGGAAAAATTGATTTTTCAATAAATCAGGATGTAACGGGTACTGTTTTCTCAATCAAAAACACAGGCAGCTATATTCCAAAAGAGGAATTAGGTTATATTTTCGACCGTTTTTATAAATCTGACAAATCGCGTTCTGTTAATAAAAACGGAACGGGTTTAGGACTTTTTATTTCAAAGACAATAATTGAAATTCACGGCGGCAAAATTTCTGCTGATTCGCGCGAGGGCGAATACACCGAATTCAAATTTCAAATTAAGAACACACAGTAATTGGAGGATAATATGGACGACAATATTATGAATAACGAAGAAAACGTGATTAAAGAGGAATTACCCGAGCAGGAGCAGGTAACCGAAACGGCAGAGCAGCCTACTGCAGAGCCAATAATTCTGGGTGATGCCTTTACGGACGAAGCTGTCGAGGAAAAATATTATCCTCCGCTTGTTGAGGTGCCGGTCTCTGTTGAGCCCGACCCTGTAAACAAAAAGGGTCTCAGAATTTTCGCTTTTCTTCTTGCTATAATAATTCTTTTTACACTTGGAACCACAACGGGATATTTTTTAAGCCATTACCAAAATCATAAAAATTCTTCGTTGTCACTTGCATCAAAGCCAAAGGATACCGATATGATGACCGAGGCTGAAATTTACGCAAAGGTTAACGATTCTATTGTTGGTATTTCAGCGTATAATTCCAGCTCTGCATCCTCTGCAAGCGGTGTTATATATTCAAAAGACGGCTATATTATCACAAACGACCATATATATACCGACATTGC
>CALDPI010000050.1 GCA_937912045.1 uncultured Clostridia bacterium | reverse complement strand
TTATCGGCATTATGACCAGTTACGAACGGTTTGTGACCGATCCGGATCAGACGCCGGTCCCCGCATACAATGTGATTTACCACGGTATCATGCCCATCTACGGAAGTTACACCTTGCCGGATGGGATCCCGCCTTACGATCCGGCATGGCCTCCGGAAGGACGCTGGAAAGAGGAAAAAGACTGGCTGGGCAAACGCCGGGGTATCGAAGCATTGGATGATGATTTCATTCTGCCGCCTTTTTCACCTATTACTTTCAAAAATTACCCTGCTTCGGTTTGGGGGCGTGATTACAAATTCGGCAAGACCGGTCTGCTGGATGATGCCCGTCACAGCACCAAGGAAGAAGTGGAAGCCAAGGTTCGTGAAAAGCTGATTGCCGGTGCTGCTAACAGAACGCCTGCCAAGGCTGCGGAGCGGCCTGTAGCCGTCAGCGCCGACGATTTCGATGATGAGGATTGATATTTTGACCCTTTTCCCCGCTATGTGTGAGGCGGTGCTTTCTGATAGCATTATAGGCCGTGCGCGTGTTTCGGGTGCTGTGGAGATTCATTGCCATAATATACGCGATTACACCAAAGACAAGCACGGCCGCGTTGACGATGCACCGTATGGCGGTGGAATGGGAATGATAATGGGCGTCCAGCCGATTTATGACTGCTTTGAAACGCTTTTTGGCGATTCGGATAAAAAGCCGCACGTCATATATATGTCGCCCAAGGGTCAGACCTTTAACCAACAGCGTGCACGTGAGCTTGCCGAGTGTGAACATATTGTTCTGCTGTGCGGTCATTACGAGGGCATTGACCAACGCGTTCTGGACGAAATTGTTGACGAGGAAATCTCCATAGGTGACTATGTTTTGACCGGTGGCGAAATGGCCGCCGTCGTCGTGACAGACGCCGTTGCTCGAATGCTGCCGGGTGTGCTTTCGGACGATATATGCTTCCAGGACGAGAGCCACTTTGCAGGGCTGCTTGAGTACCCGCAATATACCCGTCCGGCCGAATGGCGCGGCAAAAAAGTGCCCGACGTTCTCCTGTCCGGGCACCACGCAAATATTGAAAAATGGCGACGTGAGCAGGCGCTTTTAACCACTTATAAAAAGCGTCCCGAAATGTTAAAAAATGCCACCCTCACAGAGAGGGAAAAACAGTATATTGCATCGCTTGACAATAATAACTAAACACAATGCAAAACTTATAGTTTTTTTGCACAAAAACCATTGGCTAAAAATGTTGAGATTTTGGATAAAAACGAAAAAGTTAAAATAAAAAGTGTCAATCATGTTGACTGTTTGATATATTGTGGTATAATAACAGAGTAGTAAAAACTTAAATTCTGTTTAAGGAGAATGAAGCATGTGTGTTAAGGATGTAGTAGTTCAGAATCAGGTTGGCCTACACGCAAGACCTGCAACCTTCTTTATCCAGAAGGCAAACGAATTCAAGTCTTCCATCTGGGTTGAAAAGGAAGAGCGTCGCGTTAACGCAAAGAGTCTTCTTGGTGTGCTTTCTCTCGGCATTGTCGGCGGAACACAGATTCGCATCATTGCGGACGGTTCGGACGAGGCTGCAGCCGCAGAAGAGCTTGTAAGACTCGTAGAGACAGGCTTTGTTGACTAAAAAACAATAAACCCACCGTTTTCGGTGGGTACATATTTCCGGGTGTGGCGCAGTTTTGGTAGCGCGCTTGAATGGGGTTCAAGAGGCCGCAGGTTCAACTCCTGTCACTCGGACCATAAAACAGAAACCGTGACCTTTAGGTCGCGGTTTTGTTTTATCTTCTGCAAATAGACAGGAGTTGAAGTAGGAGCGGTAGTGAATGACAGTCCGGTGGACTGTCAGAGCCGCGAATGACCGAAGCCGCGACCGCGCGGCAAGAGTCAACTCCTGTCACTCGGACCAAAAATGACCCGCGACCTTTTGGTCGCAGGTCATTTTTTTGTTTGTATGATAAAAGTTTTAATTTGTGGCCTCTTGAACCCGCGAGGGTCTGAAGCGTTGGGAAAAGGAGGCGTAGGCACATTTTTTGAAACCTGATTTTGTTATACTTTTGAATAGGCAGACAGGGTGTTTTCAACGAGAAAAACGGCAAAAAAATAAACACGTATCCCTATTTTTTACAGCGAATAAATGATAACGGCACCAAGCTTAACGCTTGGTGCTGTTCCTTATATTTTTATATTTTCTCTATATTTCGTCGGAGATGCGCCGTAACACTTTGAAAAGCAGCGCGAGAAATAAAATTGGTCACAAAAGCCAAGGCGTGCGCTGATTTCCTTAATGGAAAGCTCCTGATTGTGAAGCATGTGCTCCGCCCTGAGCATAAGCAGGTCGTTTATATACCGCCCGATAGGAACACCCACCTCTTTACGAAAGAGCTTTTGAAGTGAGCTTGCCGAAGAATAAAGGCTGCTTGCAATGCTTTCGGCGGTGAGCGAGGCGTGCAGATTTTCTTCAATAAAAGCAATGGCGCGGCTTGTCTGCACGCTGTAACTTTCGGTCTTTGGAAACGCGATGTTTTCCTGCTTTATTGCATCTAAAACGGTATGGTATAAGAGCGATTTTACGGTAACGGCGCTCTCCACTCCACCACGCTCCCAACACTGTGAAACCGTGGCGATATCATCTTTACGGTTTTTAAGCTCGATGCAGTGCTCAGTAAGGGAAAACAGGTCTTGTGTGTTGTGGCGCGAAAGGTTAATGTGGAAGAAAAATTTTTTGAGTGTGTCGTCACAGCGCATATCAATTTCAAGTTCCGAGGGCACGATATAAACATTACCGGGCAGAAGCCTTGTGCTGCCCTTGCCGTAGTGCAAGGCGCCCTCGCCACCCAGTATGAAGTATACTCTTGTGAAGGGCGAGCGCACGTGGGAATAGTTCCATTCGCTGTCGAGCTCGGCGTGACCAAAGGTTAAAATATTCATATTAATTTGGTTTATTTCCTCTAAAACTTGGGGGTTTTCTGCAACAGCCATTCCAAAATCTCCATATTTCTTGTCAGTTTTTTCATTGCATTTTTTATGATTATATGCTAACATTCTCCTAAAGTCAATAAGGAGTGATTTTTATGTCAAGCTACGTAACACGTAAAACCCCCGGCGACCTTAGTTGGTTTACACACGACCGTTTTGGTATGTTTATTCACTTTGGACTTTATTCATTACCCGCACGTCACGAGTGGATAAAAAACTATGAACGCATAAGCGAAGAAAAATATCAGAAATATTTTGACCACTTCGACCCCGATTTGCTCGACGCAAAGGATTGGGCAAAGCGCGCCAAGGCGGCCGGAATGAAGTATGCCATCATCACCACAAAGCACCACGAGGGATTTTGCCTTTTCGACTCCAAATATACCGAGTATAAATCGACAAACACACCCTACGGAAAGGATATCGTACGTGAGTTTGTAGATGCATTTCGAGCAGAGGGAATTCGCATAGGATTTTATTATTCTCTGCTTGACTGGAATCACCCGCAGTTCCCGATTGACCGTCTGCATCCGCGTCATGAGGATGCCGATGCCGAGGCACAGGACAAGGGCCGTGATATGAAGAAATACGCACAGTATATGCGTGACCAGGTGACAGAGCTTCTCACAAACTACGGTGATATTGATATCATCTGGTTTGACTATTCTTATAACGACGAGCTGACACGTCGCCTGCTTCCCAACGACGTACGCGATTGGATGTATAACGAGGGCTTAAAGGGCAAGGAAAGCTGGGAATCTGAAAAGCTGATAGAAACCTGCCGAAAGCTCCGTCCAAATATTATCATAAACAACCGCACCGAGATTCCGCAGGACATCTGGACGCCCGAACAGGTTCAGCCGACCGAGTGGCATAAGGATAAGGAAACGGGCGAGCTGCTTGCGTGGGAGGTTTGCCAGACCTTCTCGGGCTCTTGGGGCTACCACCGCGATGAGATGACCTGGAAAACACCTAAAATGCTCATAGATATGCTTGTAAATACCGTTGCCTACGGCGGAAACCTCATTATGAACGTTGGCCCCACGTCACGCGGATATCTTGATGACCGCGCCTGTGACGCACTTGCAGAGTATGCAAAGTGGATGCGTGTCTGCTCGCGCTCAATCTACGGCTGCACAATGGCAGAGCCCGAGTTTTCTGCACCGTACGGCACACGCCTCACACAGACCGAGGACGGAAAACGCCTTTATATTCACCTGCAGGAATACCCGTTTGGTGCATTCAAGTTTGCCAACCTCGCAGGAAAGATAGAATATGCACAGTTCCTGTCGGACGGCAGCGAGGTGCTGTATGACGAAAACGAGGATGGAACAGTAAAGTTTAAGCTCCCCGCCGTTGCACCGAACGTAATTTCGCCCGTAATTGAAATTTTTCTTAAAGATTAGTTGATACAAAAAACGCTTAGAGCTGAGGCTCTAAGCGTTTTTTTGATTGTCCTTGTTGTATTCCGTGCGGTACTGGCGCGGTGTTTTTCCTTTTTGAATACGGAAGGTTTTTGAAAAATAACTCAGGTCGTTAAAGCCACAGGAAAGGGCAATCTCGGTTATGGGTTTTTTTGTGTACAAAAGCATCTCTGCCGCGTGGTTAATGCGGTATTTGTTTATGTAATCAAACGGCGTCATATTGGTGATATTTTTAAAATATTCGCTGAAATAGGTCGAGCTGATTCCGCAATGTGCCGACAGTTCTTCAAGGGTTATGTGTTGGTTGAAGTTCTGTTCAATGTAGGTCGTTGCCTTGTTGAACGGCTTGAGCTTTGACGGGGAATAAATCGGCTCTGTTTCGGTCAGACAATCGCATTTTACAAGCGCCTTTAATATGCTGAGAATTGCCGAAACCGACTCGAGCTCAAACCCGCGCTCCTGCTCGCGCAGGACGTCAATCAGGCGGCGCATTGCCCTCTCGGGCAGGCCGTCCTTGAGGCGATAAATCTGCGGCGCTGTAAGGCGGTAGGTGAGTAGTCCGCCTATGTATTTGTCATAAGCCTTCCAGGGACCGAAAATCTCTTCCAGGTTGAAAAGCACACACTCATACACGCAGTCGTACGGCGTTGCACTGTGGGTGACGCCCGGGAAAACAAATGCAAATTCGCCTTTTTCAAGGTCGTGATACACGCCGTCAAGACAGAGCCTGAGTGTGCCCTGTGTTACAAAAATAATCTCGTGCTCGGGGTGCCAGTGATGCATCATATTATAGCCGGGATTTTCGCTGTCAACAGGATAATACACAAGTGGGAAATTTTCTGTTTTGTGCACAGCACTTTCTTTGGTGGTGTAGTATTTCATAGGAAAGCCCCTTTCCACATAAATTTTGGATTGTTTGGTGCTTTTTGCTAAAAAAATAGGCAAAAACCAAAAATATTTACATTTTTTCTTTATTATACCACAAGTAATTTTTGGTGGCAAGTGTTATAATTATCACACAGACTGGACTTATATATATTTTACATATTATTTACCACACTTTTAACAAGGCTTTTTCACCTTGCTCGGTGGGCAGTTGTGAAATATGAACAGCAAACGGTCTATTTTTGGTGAAAACCTAATTTTGTTATAAATTTTTTACGGCGGTGTCTTATGAACAACAGATTTGAAAGCTTCTCAGTGAATAACAAGTTCGGAATGTTTGTCCACTGGGGACTTTATGCAATAAGCGGCGTGCACGAGCAGGTCATTGCACGTGACAACATTGAGAATGGGGAATACGAAAGCCTTATAAACGAGTTTAATCCTGTCAACTACGACCCTGAGCAATGGGTGCTTATGGCAAAGCGTGCAGGAATGGATTACATATGCTTCACCACCAAGCACCACGACGGCTTTTGTATGTGGGATACGAAATATACCGACTACAACGTGATGAACACTCCATATGGCAAGGACGTTGTGCGTATGCTTGCTGATGCCTGCAAGAAGCACGGAATGAAGCTTTCGTTCTACTATTCCAATCCCGACTGGCATCACGAGTATGGCTTTAATCCAAAATCCACACACCAGTGGAAGTCGGTGCAGCGTGAAAACATAAATACCGAAAAATACCGTGAGTATCAGCGCAACCAGATAAGAGAGCTGCTTACGAACTACGGTCCGATATATACGTTCTTCTGGGACATTCCCCCCTGCTACGAGGACAGAAGCATGAACGAGTTTATTCGTTCGCTTCAGCCGGGAATTCTCATTAACGACCGCGGCTATGACAGGGGCGATTTCTCAACCCCCGAGCGCGAGGTGCCCGACGGCAGCCGCTTCAAGACAATGACAGAGGCATGTCAGTCAGTCGGCGTTCAGGCGTGGGGCTACCGTGAGAACGAGGATTACTACTCTTCACGCTTCCTTATGTCGTCGGTCGATAAGATAATGGCAATGGGCGGAAGCTATTTGCTGAACGTCGGACCTATGGCCGACGGAACAGTCTGCGCGGAGGCAAAGCACATCATAGAAAAGGTTGGCGATTGGTACACCCGTATGGATGGGGCGCTTGAGGGAACGGAGCAGGATAAGTTTGAATACACCCTTGACTCTATGGCACCTGCCGACCCGTACATAGCCGTCAGAAAGAACGGCAAAAGCTATCTGCATTTTTATAACGGCATAAGCGTTTCCTGCGTCACCTTTGAAAAGTGCCCGGGCGCAATCAAGAGTGCACGCTGTGTTAACGATAATAAAACGCTTGAAATTCGTCACCAGTGCCTGCCCGCACACTTCGGCGAGGACGGCTTTGCACAGGGTCCGTTCTGGCAGGCGGCAGGAATTGATGCTGATAAGCTCACAGGCGAGCCTGTGGTAATTGAAATTGAGTGGGAGGCAGAATTATGAAAATAGACAACCGCGATTTAATGCCAAAATGGGTACCTGACCGTTACGTAGTGCTTGAAAACGATATGCCCGATTGGATAAAAGAGCTCATAATGGTGGAAATTCATCTCCGCACCTTCACAAAGGAGAAGACGCTTGCCGCTGCGATAGAAAAACTGGACCACTTTGTCGAGATGGGTGTTAACGGCCTTTGGATTACACCCGTTCACGACCGCGGAATAGAGGGCAACGGCTACGGAAACCTCGGTCCCGGTACAATAGACCCCCGTCTTACAGGTGTCATTGGATATGACGAGCCCTGGCGCAAGACCGATTATGACGAGGGATGGAAAATATTTAAAAACTTCGTTGATGAGGCGCACAAGCGCAACATCCGCATATATATGGACGTCGTCACCTGGGGTGTCGAGTATGATTGCACGTTAATAGAGGAAAAGCCCGAATGGTTTGTTCCCGGTATTCGCGGATTGTGCACACAGAAGAGCCGCATGTTCAACTGGACCAACGTTGAGCTGCGCGAATGGTTTACAAACCACGTTGTTGACGTTGCGCTCAAGACGGGAATTGACGGCATCCGCTTCGATATGGAGCCTATGTATGCGTCATATCTCGTAATTAAGGAAATCCGTCGCCGCATCTTTAATGCAGGCAAAAAGATTTCGCTCATAAGCGAGGCACCGAACGAGCGTCTTGAAACCTTTGACTTTGAGCAGTTCGGCATATCTGACCGTCGCACAAAGTGCAATGTTAATCAGCGTCTGTTCGTAGCGGACGATATTGTTGACAGCTACAATAACGGCTGCGTTCCGAACAATATTGTTGACTGCATAAAGGCCGGTCACGGAATTGGCTATCCACATCTGCAGTGGGCACATAAGGGCGGTATGTTCCGTTATTACACCTCACAGCTCAGCTGTCACGATTATCCGCAATATAACGTGTGCGGCAGTCGCCTGTTCGCAGGATATCAGGGAATCTTCGCCCCCTTCATTCCGCTTTGGATGTCGGGCGAGGAATGGAACAACCCCAAAACGCATCCAAGTCTTATATATCACAATCCGCTCGATTGGGATGCACTCGAGAAGGAGCCGCACAAGAGCTTCTTTGAGGATTTCAAAAAGATGTTAAGAATCCGCAGAACGTATACGGACATATTCACATATTTTGCAGAGCAGAACCGCAACAGCAACATCTGTGCAGTGCAGGCAGACGGACCTGAAAATCTTCAGTCCTATGCACGCTTCAGCGCAGACCGCGCAATTCTTGTAATTCCCAACCGTGTAAAGGAAGAAAAAGAGACCGAATTTACGGTGCACATTCCGTTTGATGAAATGGAAATAAACAAGGAAACCTACACCGTAACAGATTTGTGGACCGACAAGGTTGTGATGTCGGGCACACGTGAAGAGGTGGAAAGCTTTAAAGCCACCGTTCCCTACGATAGCATAGGAATTTATCTTGTAGATTAATTTTTGATTTTAAGGCAGGAGGTATTTGTCTGATGAATGGCAGGTCGATAAAAAGGGGAATAGCAGTAATACTGACTTTGACAACGCTGTTTTCGGCGCTTGGCTCTGTTTCGGTGTCGGCTGCGCCTGCAAATCAAGACTTGTCCGCCGATTTGGTCGGTTCCGCTTCGGATTATGAAGCATACGTTTCGAAATATGCAGATGAGTCCTCCGACGCAGACGCTATAACGGTCGGTGTTGCAGAATATCTGCCCGAAAGTGTTGTAGCGGGCGGTGTAAAGACCGACTACGAGGGACAAAAGGGTCCCGCGCTCGAAAACAGCGAGAAGGACACACTTTCATATGGCGTTGTTGTCAAAGCTGCAGGACTTTATTCGCTCACCATCCGTTATTATCCAATATCGAGAGGGGACAGCAGCACCATCCGTCGCAACGTTTATATCGACGGTGCTCTACCGTATAAAGAGGCAGAGGGACTAACGCTCGAGCGCGTGTGGGATAACGAAAGCGACGAGCCGATTTATGACCTTGTCGGCAACCAGGGTATGCCCTTTCAGGCAGAGGCTCCGCAGTGGACCGAGAAAACCCTCTGCGATGACAGCGGTCTTTTAGGAAACGAGCTTTACTTTTATCTTTCCGAGGGCGAGCATAAAATAACGCTCAGTGGCGGCAGAGGTGATATGCTCATAGGCGGCATAGCCCTCACCCCAAAGGCCGAGCTTCCGACCTACGAAGAGGTAAAAGCAGAGTATGAAAAGGCGGGCTATAAGGCACTTGATAAGAGCGACGCGCTGATTATAGAGGGCGAGGACGCTGCGCGCAAGTCTGACCAGACAATGTATCCGCAGGCAGACCGTTCATCCCCCACAACACAGCCGTATAACCACGCATATATCGTATATAACACCATTGGCTCGACCCAGTGGAAAAACTTCGGCCAGTGGATTGAATGGGACTTTGAGGTTTCAAAGGGCGGCCTTGCAAACATTGCTTTGCACTATAAGCAGTCACTGAAATCGGGTGACGTCAGCGTGCGCGAGCTTAGCATTGACGGCATTGTTCCGTTCAAAGAGGCGGCCGACCTTACCTTCGCATATGACAGCGCGTGGCAGCTTTCCTACCTGTCCGATAAAAAGGGCAACCCGTACGAGTTTTATCTCTCTCCCGGCAAGCACACAATCCGCATGCGCGTGGTTTTCGGCAGCAACGCAGAAATTCTCGCACTTGCACGTGAATGCCTGGCAGAGCTCAATTCAATATACAGAAAAATCGTCGTAGTAACGGGCGCCAGCCCCGATATGTACCGCGATTACAAGCTTGATATGCTCATTCCCGACGCAATAAAGCAGATGGGAACGGTTGCAGAAAGCCTTAAAACACTTGAAAAGCTTATACATAAGCGCAATGAGGGCGGCAGTCAGAATACGTCTGATATAAAACGCCTTTATAATCAGCTCGAACAGATGCTGGACGACACCGACACTATCTCGAAGCGCCTTAAAAACTATAAGGACAACGTTTCGTCCTTTGGTACCTGGATAAACAACGCAATGCAGCAGCCGCTTGAGGTTGACTATATCAGCATTGCAACACCAAAGACAAAGCTCGGTCGTGGCGAGGCAGGAATGTTCTCAATGCTCGCGCACTATTTCAAGCAGTTCTTAGCATCCTTCAGCACGAACTATTCGTCTATCGGCCAAGCCGACAGCAAGGGTAACGAGCAGATAACGGTCTGGATGACCTCGGGTAGAGACCAGGCTCAGATACTTAAACAGCTTGTCAACAGTAAGTTCACACCCGAAAACAAAATATCCGTAGATTTACAGCTCGTAACAGAGGGAACGCTGCTTCCTGCACTTTTGGCAGGCATCGGCCCCGACGTGTCGCTGGGACTCGCCCAGACAGAGCCTGTAAATATGGCTTTGCGCGGCGCACTTTACGACCTTTCAAAGTTTGAGGATATTGATGAATTTTCAGAAAACTTCTATCCTGCATCGATAGACCCGTTCCGCTTCAACGGCGGACTCTGGGCATTGCCCGAAACCCTCACGTATCCGATGCTTTTCTACCGCACCGACGTGCTTGAAGAGCTTGGAATATCGGTGGATGACCTTGCCACCTGGGACAGCGTTCTCGGCAAGGTGCTGCCCGAGCTTCAGAACAGTTCGCTTTCGTTCGGCATTCTGCCTGCGCTTAACAACTATCTGCTGTTCCTTTATCAGCGCGGCGGCACACTTTACGATGAAAAGGGTATATACACCAAGCTTAACACAAACGAAGCAATATCGGCAATGAAGGATTACAGCATGCTTTATACCCAGTACGGACTGAATTTGTCGTACGATTTTGCAAACCGTTTCCGCTCGGGCGAGATACCCGTTGCCATAGCCGATTTCACTTCATACAATCAGCTTTCAATATTTGCGCCCGAAATTAAAAACCTTTGGGGCATGCTGCCCGTTCCGGGCACAAAGCGCTCCGACGGCACAATAGACCATACCGCCATCGGCATAGTCACAAGTTCAATAATCTTGTCATCGGCAGAATCTCCGGATGCCTGCTGGACCTTCCTTAAGTGGTGGCTCTCGGCACCGGTACAGTCGGCATACGGCACCTTGCTTGAGAGTGTTGTCGGCTCGGCCGCACGTTACAACACCGCCAACCGCACCTCAATGGACAGCGTTGCCTGGGATGCGGACATTAAGGATAACCTCGAAATTCAAGCAGGCTATCTGCAGGCAAGACAGGAGGTCCCCGGCGGATATTACACCACCCGTCTTTACGATTTTGCTTTCCGCAGCATCGTATACGACAGTGAGGACGTCCGCGAGACGATGAATGACACAACAATAGATATAAACCGCGAAATTGAAAACAGACGCATAGAATACGAGCTACCGCTTGAATAAGAAAGGGGAGGTAACAATGAAGCAAAAAAGAACGCTAAAGCAGTCGGCTTTGGCTAAATACAGCGAAGACTATCTGTTTATGTTACCATACCTGCTCATATTCTGCGCATTCACAGTGCTCCCCGTTTTGATTTCAATGGTGCTCAGCTTTACCCGTTTTGATGTTGTTCAGCTGCCGCACTTCGTGGGAATACGCAACTATATGCGTCTTATAATGGACGACAGTCTTTTTCCGCTCGCACTTAAAAACACCTTGATTTTAGCGGTAATCACAGGTCCTGTCGGCTTTCTTTTGAGTCTTATGATGGCCTGGCTCGTAAACGAGTTTGGCAACCGTCTGCGCGCGGTGCTCACGCTTTTGCTGTATGCACCTGTGCTCAGTGGCGGCGCATATATGATTTGGCAGATTATCTACAGCGGTGATACTTACGGCTTCTTGAATGGTGTTTTGCTCAGTATGGGCGTAATCTATGAGCCGATTCAATGGCTGACCGACTCCACGTATATGATGGGCTCGGCGATTGTCGTTATTCTGTGGCTCAGCTTTGGCGCAGGCTTTTTGTCGTTCATTGCAGGTTTTAAAAACGTTGATAAAACACTTTATGAGGCCGCAGCGGTTGACGGCATTAAGAATCGCTGGCAGGAGCTTTGGTATATCACGCTGCCCTCAATGAAATCACAGCTTATGTTCGGTGCCGTAATGTCCATCACCAACTCGTTCGGAATTGGTGACGTTATAAACGCAATATACGGCTTCCCGAGCACAAACTACGCACTTTATACCCTTGTTCATATGCTGCAGGACTATGGTAACACCCGTTTTGAAATGGGCTATGCATCGGCCATTGCAACGATTTTATTCCTTATTATGATGTTATCCAACGAGCTTGTTCAAAAGCTTTTGTCTAAGATGGGAGAATGAAGATGAGAACATTTAAGAGCGTCAATCGTAGCTCACGTGTTAATCGCTCGCGACTGGGAACGGTGGGACTGTTTCTGTTTATGATAGTCTTCGGCGTAATAATGGCAATGCCGCTTGCACTTATCATCTCAAACGCCTTTAAACCGCAGGATGAGCTCTGGGTGTTCCCACCCCGTCTTATCCCCAATAATCCCACGCTTGAGAATTTCCGTAATATGTTTAACGTTATGTCATCCTCGTGGGTGCCGTTCTTCCGTTACCTTTTCAACACGGTATTTATAACCATCACAGGCTCGGTGGGCCACGTTATCATTTCTTCAATGTGCGCCTTCCCGCTTGCAAAAAAGAAATTCCCCGGAAGAAACGTTATTTTCAAGGTGATAGTACTTTCACTTATGTTCAACGCCACCGTAACGGCAATCCCGAACTATCTTGTAATGTCGGGACTTAAGTGGATAGATACATATTTTGCACTGATTGTGCCTGCCTTTGGCGCGTCTATCGGACTTTATCTTATGAAACAGTTTATGGAGCAGCTGCCCGACGCACTGTTGGAGGCGGCACGCATTGACGGTGCAAATCAGTGGTACACCTTCTGGAATATTGTAATGCCAAACGTAAAATCGGCCTGGCTTACGCTTTTCCTTTTATCGTTCCAGAGCCTTTGGGGAATAGGCACCACTAAGTTTATATATAAAGAAGAACTGAAAACCCTGCCCTATGCGCTCAGTCAGATTCTGGCCGGCGGTATAGCGCGTGCAGGTGTCGGCGCGGCGGTATCTGTGCTTATGATGTCGGTGCCGATAACAATATTCGTGCTTTGTCAAAGCCGAATAATAGAAACAATGACCACTTCGGGTATGAAGGATTAGAAAGGTGAGGATAGCATGAAAAAATCTGTAAGACTGCTTTGTGCCGTATTAGTGTTTGTTTTATGCTTCACCGTTTCGGCACACGCAGCAACCGATAATCCCGTTGATATGCCCTATGAGTCATACATATATAATTACGATAACGAACCGCTTAACATACCGTCACCCTACGTCATTGAAAAGACGATAACCGCGGCGGATATGGGCGTGGCCGCCTTTACCGACCTGGCTGACGTGTTTTATGACCATAAGGACCGCCTTTATTTTACCGATACGGCGAGCAACCGCGTTATAATAACCGACCTGTCCTATAAATTGATTGGCACCATCAGCACGTTCGACAACGGCGGCACAGAGGATACACTCTATATGCCAAAAAGCGTCTTCGCAAACAGTACATATATATATGTAGCCGATACGGAAAACAACCGCATTGTTGTTTTTGACAGAGAAACACTTAAGTTTGCATATGCACTCGGCAGGCCGGACATAGCCATTCTGGCTGACGATTTCATCTATAAGCCCACCAGTGTTACGGTTGATAACGCAGGCAGACTGTACGTCATTGCAGACGGCATCAACCAGGGACTTATCTGTCTGGACGAGAAGGGCAATTTCCAGAACTTTCTTGGCGCACCGTCGGTTGAATATAATTTTCTCGATTTAATGTGGCGCAAGTTCCAGACCAAAGAGCAGCAAAAGCAAACACAGCAGTTTGTTCCCACGGAATATACTAAAATGCTGATTGATGAGCGCGGCTTTATATATGCCGTTGCTGCTTCCTCCACCACGTCGCCCGTTGCAAAACTTAACAGTCAGGGCAACAACGTATTGTCGGATTTGAATAATGAGTCGGAATACGGTGACATAACCTATACCACACTTCTCGGCAGTCAGGTCTTTCCCGATTTTTGTGATTTGACTCTCGACGATACCGAGACCTACTACCTGCTCGATTCGCAAAACGGTAGAATATATGCATACAGCAGCGATGGCTATCTGCTTTTTGTCTTCGGTGCATCGGGTTCACAGTCGGGCACGTTCTTAAGCCCCAGCGCAATCGAGATTGTGAATGACCGTCTCATAGTTACTGACCGTGTAAAGAACGCAGTTTTCACCTTCAATCTCACCCAATTCGGAAGTGACGTGCTGAGCGCACTCACCCTGTATGACGAGGGTGATTATGAGGCCGCCACAAAAATGTGGCAAAAGGTTTATAACACCTCCTCTAACTATACGCTTTCAATAATCGGTCTTGCAAAGATAGATATTCAGAACGGCGAATATAAAGCCGCGATGGAGCGTGTCGAGCCTATACATGAATATACGGTTTACAGCAAGGCCTTTGCCGAATGGCGCGACGAGTGGATTAGAGATAACTTCTTCTTACTCATAATCGCAATAGTGGCACTTGCCGTGCTGGCGGTTGTTGCCTTGCGCATTGTCCGCCGCAAGAAATTGCTTTCTGCCGTTACAGATACACCGCTTTACCGCGAATTCCGCTACGGCAACCACGTAATGTTCCATCCTTTTGACGGATTTTGGGATATAAAACGTGAAAAGCGCGGAAGCGCACGCGCCGCCACAATAATTCTTGTGCTGTTCACCCTGCTTTATGCCGTGCGTGCACAGTTCACAGGATATATGGTAACCCAGACCGCCTCTGAGGATAAAAATGCCATATACGACGTAATAATGATTTTGCTTCCGCTTCTGCTTTGGATAATATCCAACTGGTGCTTCACGGCACTTATGGACGGCGAAGGCAATATGAAGGATATATACATAGCAACCTGTTATTCGCTAAAGCCTTATATATTCTTCAGCATTCCGCTTTTACTCATTTCACAGTTTGTGACCGCAGACGAGGTAATTATATACACCGTTCTCGACACAATCTGTTGGGTATGGATGCTGGCGCTTGTCTTCTTCGGAATGATGGTCACACACGATTATTCACTTTCAAAATCGGTGCTCACCGTCATACTGACGATTGTCGGCATCTGCCTTATAATCTTCATTATGCTGCTCTTTGTCAGCATCGTGCAGGAGGTTTACACCTTCTTCTACAACGGCTATCAGGAATTGATTTTCCGCACCTATTAAAAAGGAGTTCTGTCTATGAAAAACCTTCGTGTTCTTGCCCTTTTAACAGCGCTTAGTCTTTGCGCTTGCCTGTTTGCAGGCTGTGGGCAGACCGTTGCCGACCACAGCGCTTATCCGTCTGCCAAGACCGAAAAGGGCGAGGCTTGGACAACACCGACAGATGAATCCGTAATTCTCGAAAAGGGCGATATCCGCCTTACGTTTGATACTGCAACAACCCACTTTACCGTAACCGACCTTAAAAAGAACGTAACCTACCCTTCCATTCCGACGGGTGAGGCGGCCGGCTTTTCTGACGATATTAAAGAGCGTATGCGCTCTGAGGTTACAGTAACCTATTACGAAGAGCAGAGCAACGCGATGTATATGTTCTCAGGCGCAAACAGCGTCGAGTTCGGCAATTTCGAGATAATGCAAAGCGCGGATGCCATCAGGGTGTATTACCATATGTCCCTCTCGGCAGATGTCGTGTTTGCACCGCAGGTGTTGGACGCGGAAACCTATGAAAACACCATCTTAGGCGCTGTCGATGACCCCAATATCGCGCGTCGTCTCGGCAGATTTTACACACTTTATGATAAAAAGGATAAGCCGAACGATTGGAATGAACAGGTAAAGCTTTTCCCAATTCTTGAGAAAACACCGCTTTATATTCTTTCCTCCAGCGCTAACGACGTTGAAAAGGAAGAAATAAGCGAATATATGGAAGATGCTGGCTACACCGCAGAAAAGTATGAAAAGCTGCTTTCCGATTTAAAAATCGAGGGTGTAGAAAACGAGGTTCCCGTTGGATTTACTGTTCCTGTCGAATATAAAATCACAGAGGACGGCTTTACAGCACAAATTCTCTCGGACGAGATAAAGGAAAACACCGAAATTCACAAACTGCAGACCATAACGCTGCTTGAATATTTTGCCGCCACCGACCAAAGCGTGAACGGATATTATGTCGTTCCCGACGGCGCAGGTGCTGTGGTAAACCTTAACACCACCGGTACGAGTGACTTTAGGCAGGCGTTCTACGGCGCTGATGAATCGGTCAAGATTTCTGAGAAAACCCAGCTCACCAAAAACCTTACGTTACCCATCTTTGGCGTGTCACACGGTACGTCAGGTGTGCTTGCAATAGTGGAAAACGCGGCAGAGGTTGGAACACTCAACATCGGCACCGTACACAACTTCAGCCCACGCAACCATATATACGTGGATTTCTGCTATCGCCATATGGACGCCACCGACGTGGGCGAGCTTATGCAAATCCCCGTTTACAACCTTTTTTCAAAGCATCTGCTTCGCATCGCACCGAAGGTGCGTTACGTGCTTCTCGGAAGTGACGAATGCAACTATACCTCGATGGCGGGCTATTACCGAAATTATCTTTTGGAAAACGACGGTATAAAACAGAACAAAACCGAGAAAGCTCCGCTCGAGCTTAGCTTCCTTTGCAGCATCAAAAAGGATGCAACCTTTATCGGCATACCTTATAGAAAAGAAATTGTGCTTTCCACTATAAAGGAGATAACAAGCACGGTTATAAAGCTGCAAGAAAAGGGAATAGGTCCCATAAACGTGCGCCTCTTGGGCTATACCGATAACGGCGTTGCACACGGCGCATATAACAAGTTCTCGCTAAACCGCAGCGTTGGCAGCAAGGATGAGCTGTTAACACTTATAAAAACCGTGGAGGACGGCGGAGGCAGACTCTATCTCGATGCCGACTTCCAGTACGTATATGCCGACAGCAAATCAAGTGATTTTTCAGTGGCGGACGACAGTGCCCACTATCTGAACCGCGCCCTTGTACGAAACGGAAACCATGATACCGTTACACGTGGCATGGAGTCGGCAACACTTAAAAAATATTTTGTTTCTGCCACAAGGTATGAGGACTATTCCTCCAAATACATAAAATCGGCAGAAAAGAAGCTGGGCAATGTCCCTGCACTTTCCTATGCATCTGCAGGACAGTATCTTGGCGGTGACTACACCTCGAAAAAGGATATTGACCGCGCAATGAGCCTTTACCACCTTGATAACGCGTTAAAGGCGGCGGCAAAGCAGACGGAGCTTATGTTTGAAAACGGAAACGCATACGTCCTTCCGTATGCATCGACTGTTTTGAACGCACCGCTCTTCTCCTCCCGTTTCGATTTGGAGGAGCATGATATCCCGCTTTATCAGATGGTGGTGCACGGACTGGTTGCTTATTCGGGCACACCGTGTAACCTGTCGGTAAGTCCTGTGGAAAACTATCTGCGCTCGATAGAGTACGGCGCAAATCTCAGTTATATCCTCATAACAAGAGGAAACGATTTACTTGTAAATACCGAATACGAAACAAAAACATATTCCGTATCGGTAAACGGCGTGATGGATACAATACTCACGCAATATAACGAAGCAAGCGCGCATCTGAACGCAGTTGCAGGTGCCGCAATGCTCAAAAACGTTACCGTAGCAGACGGCGTACAGCAAACCGTATATGATAACGGCCACGGCGTATACGTCAACTACGGCAAAGAGGACAAAGAAGTTAACGGCACTTTGGTAAAGGCCGGAGCATTTACTGCTTATTAAGCGATGGAAAAGAGGTGTGTTATGCGCAAAAAATTCAGAATACCCCTTGAAACCAGACGGTCATATATGGGTTACATATTTATAATTCCGCTCATTCTCGGCGCGGTGTTTGTGCTTGTGCCAAACATTGTGCAAACTCTCCGCTTTTCCCTTAACGAAATGGTGATAACCGGAAAGGGCTATGACCTTAACTGGCAGGGAATAAAGGCGTATAAGGACGCACTGACGGATGACCCAAACTTCACCCGCTTTGCCTTATCGTCAATAAAATCACTTGCGTTTAACGTGCCCGTAATTCTGATTTTCAGCTTGTTTATTTCTTCGCTTCTTAATCAGAAATTTCACGGCCGCGTCCTTGCAAGAATAATTTTCTTCATCCCCGTAATTTTATCAACCGGTGTTGTCGCCTCTATGGACTATTCGGTAACCAATATGATTGCCAATTCCACAGTTGAGGGAACGGCCTCGGGCGATGCATCAACCTTTGCAGAGTTCAGCACCCTTCTCTATTCGCTCAACTTTAACGAAGGTTTGATAAATATAGTAGTAGGCGCAGTATCAAGCATTCATACCATTATAAAGTCCAGCGGAATGCAGATTTTCGTTTTCCTCGCAGGCCTTCAGGAAATTCCGTCCTCACTTTATGAGGCGGCAAGCGTTGAGGGCTGCAGCAAATGGGAGCTTTTCTGGAAAATCACCTTCCCCATGATAACCCCGCAGATACTTATTAATATGGTATATACAATAGCAGATACCTGCTCTAAAGACAGTGACCTTTTCAGGTACATAAACGAAATAGCCTTCTCCCACAACGACTATGCGCTGGCCACAGCAATGAGTATGCTGTACCTTGTCGCACTCAGCGTTATAATCGCCGTTGTGTTCTGGGTACTCTCAAGGCTGCTTCGCAACCAGACTTAGAGGAGGGGGACAAATGGATAAAAAACAGCTTGCGGCAAAGCTTAAAAGAAAGACCGCCTCCGGCGCATACAGCCTGTTGCGATTTGTGCTCATCTTCGGCCTTGCCTTCATAATCCTCCGCCCGATAATATACCGATTCCTGCTCGCGTTTATGAGTCCGTCAGACTTACTCGACAGCTCGGTCAGTATGATTCCGAAAAACTGGAGCACGTACTACTGGGACGTAGCAATAGAAGGACTCGAGCTTGCAAAGTCGGTGCCCAACACCCTGTTTTTAAGTGGCGGTGTTGCGATACTTCAGGTAATATCCTGTCTGCTTGTCGGATACGGACTTGGCAGATTCAAGTTCCCCGGCAGCAACCTTGCGTTCGTTTTGGTAATTGTAATTATGCTGATACCCAATCAGGTAATCGGAACGGCGCAGTATTTAGGCTTTGTGTATTTTGATATCGGACCCTGGACGCTCAATCTGGCAGACAGCTTCTGGCCAATGTTCATTCTGGCGTTTACGGGCCTCGGAATAAAAGAGGGACTTTATATTTACCTCTTTAAAGAACAGTTTGCGGCAATGCCAAAAAACCTTGAGGAAGCGGCGTACATAGACGGTGCGGGTGTTTTCAAAACCTTCTTAACCGTAATGCTTCCCAACGTGCGAACCACTATTGCCACAGTATTTCTGTTTTCTTTCTGCTGGCAGTGGACCGACCAAACTTATTCGGGACTTTATCTTGCAGGCACAGAGGTGCTCGCAACACAGATAAGTCACGTAACAGTAAAGGTAGGTCTCACGGTTGACCAGTACGGCATGATAATATCGCGTGGCGCTGCAACGCTCATAATTATGCTGCCGCTGCTTTTACTTTTTGTGTTCTGTCAAAAATTCCTTGTTCAAAGCATCGCGCGAACAGGACTTTCAGATAGTTAATCAAATAGAAAGGGGAATAATATGAAAAAAACAATAGCACACGGGAAAAGACTAATTGCATTTTTTCTTTCAGCGGTTCTCGTCTGTACAATGCTTCAATGCACGTTTTTGACAGCATTTGCCGATGATGCAACACTTAACAGCCTTATATCATCTGTTAACGCTGACGGAGAGGTAACCCTTTCCGACGCCACCTCTATCAACAGAATAAGCGTGCTTTATGACTCGCTTGATGACACAACCAAGGCGGGTTATACAACTACAGTAAATTCGCTTAAAACCGCGCTTTATACTCTTTTAAGTGAGGGATTGACAACCAAAACCACCGATATAGCAAACTTTAATAGTCAAAGCCCTTATTGGAATAATGTAAAGTCTACCGCCCCAGAGGGAAATGCGGTACGCATTAAATATCTGGGCGGCACAGACCCCCAGATAGTTGTCGGACCTCATGCGTTAGGAAAGACAACGGTTGCTGCGGCAGATACCGCGTTGGACGGTCTTGAAATAATGATAAACAACTATTATCAGTTCCAAACCGCACCAAGAGCAGGTTTTGCCGTTCAGTTTACACGCTGGGAATACCAGAACTCAAATGTAAACTATATTCAGTTAACATCGACAAGCAAAACAGGTATGCTTCTGTATTTTGACCTTGCAAACGGTAAGATAATCATTAACAGCCGCTTGACTTCGGGTGCAGCGATGAATGTCGGTGAACTTGCACTTGATGACGATGCAAAGTCAAGACTTACGCTTTCCAACTTCTCTCACAGAGCAATAGCTATTGGTATGCGTGCAACAGGCGATGCTCTGAATCCTTATCAGGTTGTTATCAAGCTTTCGGGTGATTCAACACCCATAGTTGCAAACATCCCTGCTGAGCATTATTCCGACAGCGGAGTAACAAACAGCGGAAAGGTATGCATAGGCTTTACTGCAGGCTATTGGGAAACCGCAACAACCTATCCTACAGGCAACGTTGCCACCGTATTTGACGTGCTCGGTTACAGAAATGCCAAGGCAGCAGATGCGGCTGTTGGCACAATCAACACTACAACCGCATTAGACCCCGAAACCATTACAGAAGCCGATGCAAAGGCTATAAACGAGGCACTTATCGGCTATGAAAAGCTTGGCGCATTTGATAAAGGCCAGGTAGCCGACCCTGCCAAGCTTGAAACCCTCAAAACCAAGCTGCTTACACTCTTAAAGGATGGCTACACCACCTTTAGCGGCACCTCTGATTTTGCAGTTCAGGGTGGCTGGGGCATTATGTCCTATGCCGACAGCGCCGCACGTTATAAATTTGGCTCTGCAGGCAGCATCGCACTCCGTCACGGACCGAGAGCCTCTGTGGAGCTTGACGGTTTAGAGCTTAAGTTCCACCGTCTGCACCAGACAGAAACGGCAACTAACGCCGGCTTCGGAATACAGTTTACCCCGGGCAGCTCAACCATAGCAGGCAATGCCTACTCGACAGAGCTTTCGGGAAACAAAGGACTTTTGCTTTATCTCAATTTGGCAAGCGGAAAGCTCATCTTAAACTACAAGAAAACAACTGCGGCGGCATCTTCGTCCAACGTTGTGTATAGAGAGCTTGTAACAAACGACAAATTAAAGCTCTCTAATCTGCAGAACAAGGCGTTTACCATAGGCTTCGCAAAAACGACCGATGCTGCAAATCCCTATAAAGTAATAATAACAGTGGCAGACGGCACAGAACCGCTTACGGTAAATATTCCGTCAGATTGTATTGATGAGAGCGTTGTAACCTCAAACGGCAGAGTGCACCTTGCATTCAACCGTGGCTATTACACATCATCAATAGGTGCTCCGTCAGGTGCGGTAAACACATCGTTTGATTTTATCGGTTACCGCGATATGACAAATTCTGCAGCTAATATTGAATACATAAAAACCAACCTTGCGGCGCTCGATGCCTCCACACTCACAGAAGCGAGCGCAAAGGTTGTCAATAAAATGGCCGCCCTCTATGATACCCTTATTCCTCTGGAAAAGGCACAGCTCGACGGCGCAAAATTAGAGGCTGTGGTTGCAAAAATGGCAACCCTCGTAAAACAGGGAATAACCATTTTTGAAAGCTACACCACAGACTATTGGACCGGCACAAACTGGTTTACAAAAACCGCAGATTATGCACGCTTTAACCTTGCGCAGACCTCGCTCAACCCGCAGATGCGCATAGGTCCGACGGGCGCTCTTGAGTTCGACGGATTAGAGCTTAAGTTTAATAATCTGCAATTAACTAACACCTCCGGCACAGCCGCAGGCTTCGGTATAATTTATGCACTCTCCGCAGGATATGAGTTTAAACCCACCTCCTCAGGCTTGCTTTTATATATCGATGCTAAAAACGGCGATTTGATTTTGAACCTTAACGGTAATTCCAAGTATAAAAAGCTCATAAGCGGCAGCGACGTTTTGAAGCTTCCATCACTTGAATATAATGCATTCACGGTTAAAACCTCTGCAACAAACGACAGCGCTAATCCCTATAAGGTTACCGTCACCACAGCCGACGGTCAAACCGTGTCTGCCAACATCTCCGCAGATTGCTTTGAAGCCTCCAAGATACTATCAGGCGGCAAAACCTATGTGTCAATCAGCCGCGGCCGTTATGATGAAACGGGCGGTGCTACAGGCTCTGTTTATAACCGCTTCGATTTGGTAGGTTATAAGAACGTAGCCGCTATTGATAAGGTTAATAACCTTATTTCGAGCATTCCCGCGACCGTAACACTTAAGGATGCAGGCCTTGTAAACCGCACAAAGCAGTATTATGAGAACCTCACCGACGCACAGAAAACCCTCGTTACAGGCGTTGATAAGCTGAATGCAGCGGTAGCACGCTGTGAGGCACTCTATGCTGACAGCTTAAAAGACAGCGATTATAAAATCATCACAGGAAATGCAGAGCTCGTTTCTAAAATCGAGGATATGAATTCTTGGTGGAATACAGAGTTTACAGCTCTCCAAAACGGCGGTCTCCGCATTGACTGGCAGAACGCCACGCTCGACATTCGTGCAAGCGTTAAGGAAGCCGTTAATATGAATGGCCTCCGCCTTAAGTTCAACCGTCTGCTCCAGAAGGGTGCAGGAAGCGAATTTGCAATCTACTTTGCAAACAACTCCGCGAACGAATACGACCGTTACGGCAACAGTGATTTCGCACTCGTTCTTAACGCAAGTGAAGGCACCTTAAAGGCTGCAACAAGCTGGAACGTTGCAGGTGGCGCAAAGCCCGTTTACGTTGACTTAATAGCCGATGACCTGCTCAAGTATGACAGCATTGGCGGTGGCGAGTTTGTAATAGGCCTTGACAAGCAGACAGACGGAAGCTACAAGGTTACCGTAACAGTAGGCGACGATAGTGTAAGCGGTGTGATTGCAAAATCCGTGCTTGACACCGTCAGCGCAAAGCTTTCCAACCTCGGCAACTGCTATATCTGCGTGTCGGCTTGGAACGCAGTTTCACAGTCGCTCGACTTTATCGGCTATAAGACCGTGCCCGACGTTTATCCGCCTGAGGTGAACGAGTGGATTGCGGCCCTGCCTGAAAACATTACCCTTGCAGATTGCGAAGCACTTGATAAAATATACACCAAATTACTCATAGCAAACGAAGACCAGTTGGCAGAAATTGTTGACAAGGATAAGTTCTATGCCGCAATGAAGGCATACAGAAAGCTGCTCAGCTTCGAAACAGACGTCTTCTCTGCTGATTATATTTCACTTACGGGTGCGTCCAGTTGGTGGCCCAGCAGCTTTAAGTGCACAGGCATCGAGAACGATGGTGGCCTGCGTATGAGCTGGATAAACGGCGGACGCGACGTTCGTCAGGGCTATAACAAGCGTATCCGTCTTGATGGACTTAAATTGCAGTTTAACGCACTTCACACAACCTCGAAGAGTGCTACAGCTCCTGCTTTGACAGTTCTTCTGGGTGATAGCGTGGGCTCGGCATGGACCTATAATAATACGGTTACCACACGCCCGCTTGCAATAGTTCTTGATACAGAGGCAGGCACCCTCAGAACAGAGCCCTCGGGCAGCATTATCGCACAGAGCGATAAGCTCAAGCTTGCAAACCTTGAATACAGCCTGTTCTATATTGAGTTTAACCAGAACGACGATAAGCTCTGGCAGGTAGACGTAATCACACCCACAGGCACAGTAAGCGGCGTAATGTCGGTGGAAGATTTCACCGCAGGCGAACGCTTCACTAACCCCGATGAAGGCTGCTTTGTAACCCTCACCGTTTGGAAGGCCACATACGCAACTGTCGAATGGACCGGTATAGGACAGAGCACAAAGCATTGGGAAACCACCGCACTTATAGATAAGCTTCGCGTGATAGATGCAGACAGCGGTAACGCAATCAAAGCGGCACGCGACGCATACGACGCATTGCCTGAATACGTTCAGAACAGGGTTGCTAACTATCAGGTTCTCACAGATGCAGAAGCAGCATTTGCAGGTATTGATAAAAACTATGACCCCGTTCCGTACGTTGATGAGAAAATTGCGGCTCTCGGCAAGATTGATATAACCTCGAAAAAGAAAATAGACGAAGTTCTCGAGTTCTATAACACACTTTCCACCGCACAGCAGAAGAAGCTTAAAAACAAAGACACACTTGAAAAGGCAATAAAGGCCTACTTTAAGCTTTATGCAGAGCATATGGATTGGGATTCTTGTGTATATGCACCGTTAGCGGGCGACTCATATTTCTCACAGGAAGAGCTTGATAGCTGGTGGAACGGAACGGTCAAGTTCTATGATATGGAGAGCGGCGGAGTTCACATTGATATGAAGAACGCTGCCCGTGACCACCGCGTAGGCTTTGGCTCTTACGAGCTTGATGGTCTTAACATTCAGCTTTCCAACTTTAAGATAACGGAAGCCGGTGGCGGAAGCGGAAAACTTGCAATTTCAGTAGGTCCGACCGCTGCATACGATTATGGCAAGGGCCTTTCGACCAGGGCAAAGCGTTTGTTCGTCTTTGTGCTTGATACAAATGAAGGAACGCTCACCCTTAATACTGCGGGAAGCACCTATTTCACCAAGAATATTGAGATGTTCAAGAGCGAAAAGCTCAAGTACAGCAATATCGAGGGCAAGAACTTCAGCTTAATGTTTGAAGAAATTGATAACTTCAACTATACCGTACGCTTTATGATAAGCGACGGAACACTCCTCTCCTACGATATCCCGTCAAGCGTTATTATTCCGCTCCTTAACGAAGGAAAGTTCACAAAGACCTATATTCAGGTTGGCGCTTGGGACAGCAAATCTAACCAGTCGGTTGAACTCATAAGCGTGTTTGATAACAATAATGAAAACGCTGTTTCACAGGTTATGCCGGTAATAAAGGCTATATACACCCTGCCGACAACCATAACCCTCGATTCTGAAACACAAATCAGAACCATACGTGAGCAATACCGCACACTGCTTAAGAAGGGCCTTAAAGAGCAGGTAAGCAACTATGCAATGCTTGACGCCGCACTTTTAGAGCTTTCTAAGCTTTGGGATGCAAACGGTATCGACCCGAATGAGTTTGAACTCGTTGTGGAAGAGGAGGAAGAGCTCACAACCTACAGTGCAAACCGCGCTGCAGCAACCGAGCTGCCCTTCACACAGAAAACCGCTTCAGCAACCAAGGGAACAGCCATCGTATTTACGGGAATTCTTTCCCTCGGCGGACTGTTGTTTCTTGGGAAAAAGAAAATATCTAAAAAGGAGGAAACAAAGTAATGACTAAGACAATTCGTTCACTTTTTGCGACGTTGCTTGCGATGGTACTGCTTTTAACAGGCACGTTCATCTCGGCAGATGCCGCAGGAAGCACTGTTATTGACAATTCCTCTTTAATGCCAAAGTGGAAGCCGTATGATGAGGTCACAGTTGACGAAAACGGCACACCCGATTGGCTCAATTCGCTCACAATGATGGGTTGCCGTATTGCTACGGCAACCCCCGAAGGTACCTTCCAGGCGGCAATCAAGGTTTTAGACCACTGCGCCGAGATGGGTATTAACGGTCTTTGGTTAACCCCCGTGCACGACTATCATAAATCAAGCCACGGCTATTACAGTCTTGGTCCCCACACGATAGACCCGCGCGTTACCGGCATCATCGGTTATGATGAACAGTGGCGTGAAACGGATTATGATAAAGGCTTTGAGGTTTACAAAAACTTCGTAGACGAGGCACACAAGCGTAACATCCGCATAATTATGGACGTTGTTTCCTGGGGTATTATAGAGTGTGATTTAATAGACTGGGACCTTACAAAGGTCCACCCCGATTGGTTTCAAAATGGCAACGGCCTCGGCGGTGAGGGCTCAAAAAACTGGATTTACGACAACGAAGAGGCAAGAGCCTGGTTCGTTGACGAGGTTGTAAAGGTTGTTGAAAAAACAGGCGTTGACGGTATCCGTTGGGATATGGAGCCTAATAAATTCGGCTACCCCGCTGCAGCGGCAGTCCGTGAAAAGCTACTCGCAAAGGGCATAAAGATTGCCAGTATATCAGAAGGTCCGAATGAGCGCGGTGTCGCCGCATACGACCTTGAACAATGGGGTATAGAAGGCATTGTAGGCTCCCCGTCCACTTTCCCCAACAACGCGTTCATAGACGGCTATAATATGGTGGAATGTGTTAAAACGGGTAAACTCATAGGCAGTACCTATTCACAGGGTATGAACGCAGGCGGCGAGTATCAGTATTATACCAATATGATTAGCTGCCACGACTTTTGGAACTATGATGTAAACCTTAATAAAATTAAAATCGGATATCAGGCAATATATGCTCCCTTCATTCCGCTTTGGTTTATAGGTGAACATTGGAACAACCCGAAGGTGACGTTCTACGAAGCAACGGGTGACGCAAGCCGCGGAAACAGTTCGCTCCTGTTTGGTACCATGATAGATTGGGATGCTTTAGAAAAGCCTGAAAATAAAGCCTTTTATGAAGAGGTAAAAAGGATGCTCCGCATCCGCTTATCCTATCCTGAAATATTCACATATTTCCCCGAAAACCACCGCAACAGTAACATTTGCGATGTTGAGGTAATCGGACAGGATAACCTCTATTCCTACGCACGCTATGCAGGCAACAAGGGCCTGCTGATTATCCCGAATGACAACGCCCACAAAAAAGACGCGGAATATAAGGTTTACATTCCTTTTTCCGATATGGAGCTTGACTATTACGAAAGCTACAGCGTTAAGAATGTAAAAACGGGCAAGGTTGTTGCAGAGGGAACAGCCGCACAGGTTCGTTCCTTTAAGGCCAGCGTTGAATATGGTGATGTCGATGTGTATGAGGTTACCGCAAACGGTAGCAGAAACCTCCCCGTCACCGATGAAGAGTTAAACGATGGCGACGAAGAAATCGGCGACGATGATGAAGACGGCGATGATGACGACGACGTTCAAAAGGTTGTTGTTACGAAGCGCCGCCGCAGAAAGAAAAAATCAGACAGCTTCCCCTGGGGCTGGGTAATAGGTGGCGGCGCTGCGGCGCTTGTGCTCATCGCAGGAGTAATAATCTGGCTGATTCTTTATAAAAAGCGCAAAGAGAAAAACCAACCGGACGCGCCCACGGACGTAACACCGGAACAACAGTAAAAGGAGAACGACAATGACAAAGCAGAATTTAAAGCGCATTTTATCTCTTTTGATGGTCGCAGTTCTGTGCTTTGGCCTCACCGCCTGCTCAAACTCTTCTGATGATGATTCAGAATGGTCGGTTTGGGAAGACGTGTCTTATGTAACCGTTTCGGGTGATGAGGACAGCGATAAAGACACAGAAAGCGGCAAGGAAACCGCTTCTAAGGATTCCGGCAAAACCAGCTCCAAGGCAGAAACCACAATATCCAAAAAGGATTTAAAGGGCTACACCTTCACACTTATGTCGCCCTACCTCCCCTCAAAGCTCACAAGCACCTGCACAGGCTTTGAAAAAGTTTTGTTCCAGAGAATAGCAGAGGTTGAAAAGGAATACGGCTGTAAAATCAAGCTTCTCACCGGCAGTGAAACAGGCGTTGAGAACCTCCAGCCCCTCATCTCCGCAGGTAAAAAGGTTGCCGACGTTGTTGAGGTTATCGCAGATAACGTTCTGCCCCTCGCACGTGCAAACTACATAATCCCGTGGGATAACGTAAAGGGAATAGACGTAAACGCAGACAAGTGGGTTAAGGGCTATACAGGCCTTGCCACCATTGATGGTAAGCATTATGGTCTGCAGTTTATGAAACCGCCCGAGGCTCGAATGGTTGTTGTATTCAACAAAGACCTTCTCAAAGAAAAGGGCGTTGACGCAAACACACTTTACAACCTTGCAAAGAACAAGAAGTGGACCTTTGATGAGCTTGAAAAGTATGCCACAAAGGCCAGAACCGTTGTAAACGGAGCAACAACCACATACGGTGTTGGCGGTGTTCCGCTTCGTGTTGCAATGGCACTCATTATGGGTAACAACGGCCGTCTCGTAACATATTCGGGCGGCAAGGCAAAGGCCACGTTCTCTGACGCAGCAGTTACAAACGCAGTTGCTTATTTCGATAGGCTTGTAAACGTTGATAAGGTATACGAAATTCCCGCAGAGCTTAAGACACAGCCGCTTTACGGCAAGCTTTCCTTCACGTTTTGGGACGATGCTTTCTTGAAGGGTAAAACCGCATTCTTAATTCAGGAAAGCTACGTTGTAAACCAGGATATAAAGCCGGCTGCCGACTTTGATTACGGCATCCTGCCCGTTCCGATTGGACCTGACAATAAGACAGGCAACTACATTTCCTCTGCAGGTAATGCACGTGTATTCGCAATGACCTCTACCAACGCAAACAACAAGGACTATGAGAAGAGCATTGCAATCTTCAACGCACTTTCAACCCCGTCAAAGGGATATGAGGGTAACGACTGGTGGGAGTTCGATATTAAGTCGGAATACTTCCAGAAGGCCAGCGCAGACGTTGACTTCGAAATGTATATGACCTCCATCAACACCTCGAATGTTGACCCGGGCTGGAGACTTCTCACCCTCAAAGAGTCCTTCCTCAGCAAAGGTGTACTCGGCCCGATATTCTGGAAGAACGGTCAGACCGTACAGGCAGGTATAAACAGTATCGCAGGCACGTTTGATAAAACTATTGATTCTGTTTTTAATAAGTAATTTTCGGTTTCTTTGCGGCGGGAACCTCCCGCCGCATAAAAGAGGTGCTTTTTAATGATAAAAAACAAACCTAAACTTTACCTTTTTGGCATTGACGGCGGCGTACGCGACTATGTTCGCAAACACGCAGAAGCAGGCGACTATCCCAACTTTAAACGCGTTATGGATAACGGCTGTTTCTTCACCGATTGTATGACGACGTACCCCAGCATCACACCTACCTGCTGGGCGTCAATCGCAACAGGTACAACCCCCAATCGCCACGGTGCAGTTGACCAGGATATGAGAAAGCCGGGCGGCGACCCGTGTGATTTCTGGACAGCGTACGACTCTGCCAAATGTACGGCAGAACGCTTTTGGGAAACAATCGTAAAACAGGGCGGTAGAGCACTTGTTATGGACTACGTAACATCGGGCCCTGCAAGAATGGATAACGTCTGGCAGGTTGCATCCTTCCCCGAAGCAAAAGGCCCTGTTATGCGCGCAATGGACAGAATGGTGGGCGGCCACCTGAGTGAATATGGCGGCTGCTATGTTATCGGTGCACAAACTTATGAGATTTCCTTTGACAAAATCGAGGACGAGGACGTAAGCGGCGCCCTCCGCTTCCAGACACCGTCTGGTCCGTGGCAACCCCTCGCACGCGAGGACGCATTCATAAACCAGACCGTAAGCGAAACAAACGATTACGTTCTTCCCGTTATAAATCGCGGCAGACTTGCCGAATGGTCTAAAATGAAGCCAATCGAGTGGCGCGCAACCGTCTGTGATGACGGTGTGCTCTTCTCGTATGACGGCTGTGAAAAGCCCCAGTTCATCCGCGAGGGTGAATGGACCGAATATATCGAGCGCGAGCTTCCCACAACCGACGGTCAGACCTTCCGTTACACCTTCCGCGCAAAACTCACCCACTTTGATTTTGAAAAACGCGAGTTTGGTATATTTATGCCGCTTGCCGTGCCGAAGCGTCTTTACGTTTCACCGGAGGAGTTTTCAGCGGAATTCGAAAAGCTGTCGGTAATACCCGACCACTCCGCAGGCTCACGCGTAGTTCGTGAGGTGCCCGATATCGACACCTTTATCGAGCTGCAGTATATGAGCGCAGATTGCCACAAAAAAGCAATCGAATGTGCATTCGGTCTGCGTGATTTTGACGTCGTTGCAGACGTTCTCGGCTTTACAGATACTATGAACCACGCGTTCAAGAGCTTCCTTGAGGGTGTTCAGCCCACAGACGAATTTATGATGCAAAAAACCGAGGAGCTTTATTTCCGTGGTTACAAGGTGCTGGACGATTACGTCGGCTGGCTGCTTGATAACGTAATAGGCGAGGATACCACCTTCGTTATTATAGGCGACCACGGCGCTGTCGGATTTGACACCGTTATTCATCCGCACGACATATTGGAAAAGGCCGGCCTTATGAAGTGGCTCCCCGGCGGCGAGCGCGAGAAAAACCGCACACTTGTCGATTGGTCACAGACCAAGGCATACCCCGTAATGAGCGGTCACATTTTCTTAAACCTTACGGGACGTGACCCACACGGCATTGTCGAGCCGGAGGATTACGATAAGGTAGTAAACGAGGTTATAATCGCACTGCAGGAGGGCCTGCGTGATAATGGCACAGTTGCCCTTGCATTTGCGGTTGAAAACTCGCAGGCAGGCTTTGTAGGACAGGGCGGCGAGCGCGCGGGCGACGTTGTCTATGGTCTCACAGGCAGTCGCATCGGCGGCTCAATCGGCGGTGTTCACGCCTGCCAGATTCCGTCGGCACGTACCAAGGGCGGCGACATTCGTTCAATCTGTATGATGATGGGCCCGATGTTCAAACAGGGCGAAATCATCGACAGACCGATGGACCTTACCGACGTTGCTCCTACGATTATGTATGCCGCAGGCTATCCAATGCCTGCCGACGCAACAGGCGGCGTAGTGTTCCAGGCGTTTGGCGATAAGGATAACGTGTTTAATAAAAGGTGAGCACTATGGAAGAAAAAATAGTAAAGCTCGGCGTTGTAGGTCTCGGAAGAGGCCTTGACGTCGTTAAAGAGGTTGTCGGTGCAGAGGGCGTTCAGGTTGCCGCCATCTGTGACCGTAACCCCGAAAAACTTGAAAACGCAAAAAAGGTTTTTTCTGACCTCGGTGTTACAGAGCTTATGTCCTTCGACAATTTTGAAGACTTTATAGCCTCGGATATCGACGCAGTGTTCATAGCAACCGACGCGATTTACCACGTGCCATACGTAACAAAAGCAATGGACGCAGGCAAGCACGTCATAAGCGAAATCCCTGCGGTTAATTCGCTGGAGGAGGCAAAGCAACTCAAGGCCGCGGTCAAGGCCCACCCCGAGCTTAAGTATATGTCGGCAGAAAACTGCTGTTATTGGGAATTTATCGAAACCTGGAAAAAGATGTACGACGACGGTAAATTCGGTCAGGCGGTCTATGCAGAGAGTGAGTATATCCACTGCGCAGACTACCGTGATTTCAAAGCAGAGAACTACCCCGAGGGCCACTGGCGCACCTTCAATCCTGCAATAAAGTATCTGACTCACAATTTGGGACCGCTGCTTTATATACTGGACGATAAATGCGTCAGCGTCACCTGCTTCGAGCCCGACATAATGTATAACCCCTATAAGAAGACACCCGCCGCACAGAACGGCGTGGCACTCTTCAAAACCGCAAAGGGCGCCGTCATTCGCATACTCATCTGCTTCGGCGCATATGCAGGCTTCACACACGAATTCCAGATTTACGGCACACGCGGAAACATCTCGACCGACCGCACAAAACCGATGGACGATGCCCATTCTTTTGGCACCTTCTCGGATATACCGATGGACCGCGACAAGAAGATTGAAATTCCCGTGGCGTTATCCGCAAAGGCAACCGCAGGTGGCCACGGCGGAGCCGACCGCAAGATGATGCTTGCGTTTATTAAATGTATATTAGAGGACACACCTCCTCCAATAGATGTTGATTTAGGAATAAGAATGGCACTCCCCGGAATCCTCGCTCATGAGTCGGCAGAGCAGGGCGGCGCGCCAATCGCAATTCCCGACATTGAATAAACATACGAAAGGATTGATAGCATGAAAAACAAAGCAACCCCTAAAAAACTCTTTGCAATGTTCCTTGCAGCCACGATGGTCTGCACCATGCTGCAATGTACATTCCTTACCGCCTTTGCAGCGGAGACAGAAATTCAAACGCTTATTGATGAAGTTAACGCCGACGGTAAAGTAACCCAGACCGAAGCCGTTTCGGTAAACACGATTGTTGACCTGTATAACGCAATGGATGCAACAACACAGGAAACCTATGAAACCAGCGTAACCGCTATTAAGAATGCCTTCTATACGGCAATGACCTATGGCTATACTACTTTTGCAAATTCTTCCGCCGCAACCAACGATGGCGGCTGGCAAGGATTTATGAGTTATACCGACAAATGCTTCCGTTACACAGTAAGTGAATCGTTAAACGTTGCCAAAAGGTCCTATATTAATGCAGTAGTCAATTTTGATGGTTTTGAGGTTATGTTCAACCGTTTTCAAAGCACAAGCACTTCTGCCGCAGGTATAGGTGTTCACTTTGCATCTGCACTTAAGACCGATGTTTCGAGCAGCAGTAATTCGGCACTTTTGTTTTATATTGATGCTTTAAACGGTAAACTTTATGTAACAAGCAAGAATGGCGCTACTACCTCAACAGCACTTATTGCCACAGATGATACACTTTCACTTGCAAATTTGCAAAACCGTGTTTTCACCTTTGGAATAAAGGCAACAGGCAATGCAGAGTCTCCTTATGCAGCAATCGTTAAGGTTGCAGGCGTAGGCTCTGTCACAGCCAACATTCCGGCAGAATATATAGTCCCCTCTTTGTTTATGAAGGATACGACTGCGGGCACAACATATTTTGCATATAACCGTGGTGGATATAATTTAAATGGTGTAGTATCGGGCACCACCGCACAAACTGTTGATATGGTAGCATACCGCAACACAAAAGCAGCGGATATAAATATTGACACCGTAAACAACGCTACATCAACATTAACTATTGATACCATTACAGAGGCAGATGCAAAAGAGGTCTATGCATATAACGCCCTTACCGAGTTGGATAAAACAGAGGTTGACGGTGAAAAATATGCGGCACTGTATGCCAAACTGGTTGATATATCAAATGACGGTTATACATTCGGTACCATAAGCGGTTACCATGCTGCCAGTGCTTTAAAGAATAAGAGCACATATAAAGCTGATGGCTATGCCCACTTTGGTTTTGCCTATTCAAGCACCGTAGGTGGAACCTCAACACCGGGTGTACGTGCACATGATGAAACTGCGGTTGCCGTAGACGGATTAAAAATGAAGTTCGGCGGCTATATAGATACCCTTCCAACCGTTAAAAGCAAGGGTATTGCACTTCAGTTCCACAAGGCTGCCGGCGACCAAGATTTATCTGGCGCAAGTGCTAACGGCGTAATGCTATATATTGATATTCTTAACGGAAAATTAATTTATAACTTAATCGTTTCAGGCACAAGAACAGTTGAAACCTTGGTTACCGATTCAGAAGTAATCAAAGGACTTCACGGACAAATTTTCACTCTCGAAATTAACGCAACAACCGAAACGGGCTATGCGTATGAGGTTGAAATTAAAACAGCATCTGGTGATGCAGAAACGGCGAAGATACCTGCAAGTGATTCTCTTGCAACCGTTATGTTTGATGCAAACGGTAAAACCTATTACGGTTTTGCACGTGGTGCATATTTAACCGCTACAGCAGGACTCACACAGCCCGTCAGCAATGAGTTTGACTTCTTTGGCTGTGTAAACACTAAAAACATAAAAGCAGCCGAAGCGGTTATTGCAAAAATACCCGCAACCGTTACCACAAATGACGGTAACGTAATATTTGAGGCAGAAGAGGCTTATGCCGCTCTTACAGATATAGAAAAGGCACACGTAAACGGTGCAGCCATAACCGCAGCACGCGAAACCTATAACACACTCTTCACCGCAGAAACCAAAGAAGAGGGTTATACAGTTATAACCGATTCTGAAAACTTAGCTACTTCAATATCAGTTATTAATAAAAATTGGTTCCCCAACAACTTCAAATTAACAGAGATTGAAGGAAACGGTGTAAATCTTAATTGGATTAACGCAGGAAAGGTATCGCGAATGCCGGTCAAAACTGGTGTTAATTTAGACGGCTTCAGCCTACGCTTCAATAACTATAAGCTGATAAGTGGCACATGCGCTGAGCTTTCCATTCTCCTTTCAAGAAATTCAGGCAACCAGCATATGAACAATGGCACACCGCACTTCGTTGTGATTATAGATGCCGCTGCAGGAACACTTAAGGTATCTACCATTTACAGCAGCACGGACACCACAAAGCAAAGCTATTATGATATAATAGAAAGCGACCTGCTCAAGTACGAAAATCTTGCAGGTGCCAAGTTCACAGTGAGTTTTGAAGAAGTGGGCGAAATGGAATATAAGGTTACCGTAAACGTTGCAGGACAGTCGGTCAGCGGCATTATTCCTGCACAGGCGTTTGCAGATGTATCAGGAGAAATCAGTACTTCGCTTTACAATCCCAAAAACTGTAACTTTGCTGTTGGCGCTTGGTCGGGCTCGACTCAAACGGTTGACGTTGTTGGATTCAAGACCGATGCAACAGTTACCTCCACAAAGATTGCCGGTGCAACACTCACCGTATCCGATAGCATCAGCGTAAACTACAAGGTGAACTCAAGTCTCCTCTCGGCAAACCAGTACGTTAACCCCGAAATCAAGTTTGAGATTGCAGGCAGTACAATAACTGTTGTGGGCGAAAAAGAAGAGGGAACAGGTTATTACAACTTCACCTATCCCGACATCGCACCCCACCTGATGAACGAAACAATAACAGCAACACTCTATGCATATCGCGCTGCCGACCTTGAAACACCCATCTTAATGGGCGACACCAAGGAATACAGCATTAAAGAGTATTGCTACAATATGCTTGAAAAGTACAAGGACGATGAAGAACTTTGCGACCTTATCGTTGACCTGCTCCGCTACGGCGCAGCAAGTCAGACCTACGTCGGCAAGGATACAGAAAACCTTGTAACTGCCGACCTTACACCCGAACAGAATACATTCGGAACAACATACACCGCACCCGCC
>CALDPI010000049.1 GCA_937912045.1 uncultured Clostridia bacterium | reverse complement strand
CATCCGAATATTCTCAAACCGCTATAATCGTTCTCGGCAAAGTCGGAACAGAAATGAAAGACCTCAGCGTTGAGCAGCTTAATCTCAACGATGACGAAAAAGATATGGTTGACAAGGTCTGCAATGCTTTTTCGGATGTAATCGTGATATTCAATATTTCGAATATTATGGATATGTCGTGGGTTAAAAAGTACTCTGTCGGAACGGTTGCCTACATTTGGCAGGGCGGACAAGAAGGCGGAGCGGGTACGGTTGACGTGCTGATGGGCGATGCTTTTCCAAGCGGCCGTCTGACCGACACTATTGCGTTGACCCCGGAAGATTATCCGTGTGACGATTGCTTCGGCGACCTTGAACGCAACGTACACAAAGAGGATATTTACGTCGGTTATCGTTATTTTGAAACCTTTGCAAAGGATAAGGTTTTATACCCGTTTGGCTTCGGCCTTGGCTATACCGTGTTTGAACAAAAGCTTATAAATGCGGAGATAAAGGATGATAAAATCACCCTTACCGTCATTGTTGAAAATGTAGGCAAATATAGCGGCAAAGACGTTGTTCAGGTGTATTTTGAGGCACCGCAAGGCAAACTTGGAAAACCTGCAAGACAGTTGGTTGCTTTCAAAAAGACCGATACTTTACAGCCCGACGAGACGCAGACGGTCACCTTAGAATTTGATATTTGCGATATGGCGAGTTATGACGATTCTGGAAAAAGCGGGTATGCTTATGCCTGGGTTTTGGAAGACGGAACATATCGGATATATACAGGGCAGAACGTGCGCGATGCCGTTTGTGTGTTTGAGTTTAACCTTGATAAGACCTGCCTTATTAAACAGTGTGTACAGGCGTTAGCGCCCGAATGTGACTTTTTGAGAATGATAAACCAAAACGGCAGGGTCGGCTTTGAAAGCGCTCCAATTAAAGATTACGACCTTGCCGAGCGCATAAAACAAAAATTGCCCGACGAAATTCCGTTTATGGGAGATAGAGGAATAACCCTTAAGGACGTATCACTCGGCAAAAATACTTTAGATGAGTTTATTGCCCAGTTTTCTAAGAAAGCGTTATGCGAAATTGTAAGAGGGGAGGGTATGTCCAGCCCGAAAGCCACCTATCCCGGAACTGCGAGTTGTTTCGCGGGCACGACGGCTGCCTGGTATGAAAAAGGCGTTCCGATTATCGCAACTTGCGATGGACCGAGCGGTATTCGAATGGAAAGCGGTGCAAAAGCAACCTGCATTCCCGTAGGCGCGTTACTTGCAGCAGCATGGGCGCCCGAACTGTTTGAAGGCATTTATACCTGCCTTGCCGATGAGATGAAGGGATATGACGTTGACGTTCTGTTGGCACCCGGAATCAATATCCACCGTAGCGGACTTTGCGGCAGAAATTTTGAATATTTTTCGGAAGACCCTTGTCTTGCGGGAGCTTATGCCGCCGCTATTTCAAAATACTTCACACAACGCGGTGTATATACGACGCTTAAGCACTTTGCCGTTAATTCGCAAGAAGTAAACCGAAATCACGAAGACGAGGTGCTTAGCGAACGTGCGGCACGAGAAATTTATTTAAGACCGTTTGAAATTGCCGTTAAAAGCGGATTTGTCCGTTCCATTATGACTTCGTACAACCGCATAAACGGACTTCATACCTCGGGACATTACGACCTCACGAGCACTATCCTGCGTGATGATTGGGGCTATAAGGGTATTGTTATGACCGACTGGGGAACGACGATTGATGACCCCAACAACCACACCGACACCCGTGAAAATCTTGCCACAATGGTAAAAGCACAAAACGACGTTTATATGGTAAAACCCGACGCGGCACTGTGCGAGGATGACCTTGAAGAAAGCCTTGAAAACGGTTATCTTACGTTGGGCGAACTGCAACGGTGTGCTAAAAATCTTGTGGCTTTTGCGATGGAAACCTACGCCTTCAAAACAGAACGCAAATCGGGGGGTGATATGCTTACCGCCGCTACCGACTGCATCTACAGCACCACTATCAGCGACCTGCCGTTGGAAATCAAAAAGGAACTCGACGACCGTTATCAGGACGTGCCGAAACGAATGGTGATGCCGAATCTGCCACAGGACGATTTTTACTGTGTGGAAATTACTTATAACCTTGAAGGCAGTGCGCTTGAACAGAAAAATATTTTGATTTTTGCCGACCGCAATGAACCTATACAGTTAACGGGAATCGTCACGGGTCAACCGCAGAAACAACGCTTCAGAATCCATCTCAAAACTCAAACAAAGCTCTATTTTGAGGAGGGTGTTGACGAGGTTTCTGTTTTCCGGCTTTAATATATGATTTGATTTGGAGGACTATATGAAGAATTACATTATAGAAGCGGCTTTGTTTGATTTAGACGGAGTTGTAGTGTTTACGGATAAATACCATTATCTTGCATGGAAACGCCTGAGCGATGAAAATGGCTGGGATTTTGATGAAGAGGTAAACAACCGTCTTCGCGGCATAACGCGTATGGCTTCGCTTGAAGAAATATTGAAGCATAACAACGTTTCACTCAGCGAGGAACAGAAGTGCACTTTCGCGGAACAAAAAAACGAATACTATAAAGAACTCCTTAACAATCTGAACGAATCGGATATTTTTGAAGGCTCGGTTGAATTCATACGTTCTCTTCGTATGAAGGGAATAAAGACCGCCCTTTGCTCCGCAAGTAAAAACGCTATTTTTGTTCTTGAAAAACTCGGAATATCCGACCTGTTTGATGCGGTTTTAACCGGGGCAGATATTGTGAACGGCAAACCGCATCCGGAGATTTTTCAAAAAGGCGCTGAAAGACTTTCCGTACCAGCTGTTAATTGCGTGGTTTTTGAAGATGCAAGGGCGGGAATTGAAGCGGCTCGTGCTGCCGGTATGAGAAACGTTGGCGTTGGCAACCGCGAAGAAACCGAAAATATTGCCGATAATTTTATAAGCGATTACAACGAAATTGAAATTGAAACTTTTTTGAAGAGCGGAAAAATTTAGAAACATATCTGCATTTTGGCATAGTTCAATATATTTTTGAGATTCGCTCTCGCTCTTATTTTTAAAGAAATCTAAATCAGATTTAGATGCTTTTGTAACGGGAAGTTCGGGATAAATTATAGCATCAAAACTAATGCGATTGCAAATAAAGTGAGAATAAAATATCTGTCGTCAGAGGTTTTGTCTCTCATATTTGTCATTGAACACGAAATAAGCGAAGATTATTATGCTTTGCTTGAGTTCGCAACTGACAATATAGAAGAGTTATGTGATTTATGTCATAAGGCACAGGACCGCTTTTCTGTTAAATGTCAAAACAGAGTAAAAATCATATAAAAAATTGAAATTTTCAATAAAATTAGGATATTAAAAATTTCCTCAAAACCCTTTTATTATGCGGCTTTGAGGAGTTTTTATTGCTTTAAATTTTAAGTCACTGGTTCGAATCTGGGAAGTAGCGCCACATGGAATGTACACCAAAAATTGAACGATGTGTTTCATTAATGAACATTACATATGCCGTTACAGCAGGCAACAGCAAGTTTTCCTTGCTGTTTTTTTGTTTTGCGAATAATGAAACAAAATTGACAAAACGCATAAATTTTCGTGTCAATTTCGTTTAAAAAGTTCCGCAATTCGAACCTGACAGTAACATTATTTGGCTTAATTTTGAGAGAAGAAAAGTTCTTCTTTTTGGTCGGGTGTTTTATTGTGATTGTACGAATGAATTCTATAACTATTATAGAATTCTATGTACTCCTTTATCGAGTCTTTTAGGTCCCTTTCTGAACGATAATGTCTAACATAAAACTCTTCTTTTTTAAGCGTTGTATTAAACGATTCCATTACAGCATTATCGTGTGGCTCACCGGGATTTGAAAACGAGGATTTAATGCCTAATTCTTTCAAATATGTTCTAAATGTTCTTGAAGTATAATTTGCTCCTTGGTCGGAATGGAATAATAATAACAAATCAGTCGGTTTCCTTAATTTATATGCAGCACCTAGCGTACTTTTTGTAAGCTGGGTGCTGTTTTTGCTTGAAAATCGGAATCCTACTACCTTTCTTGCATACAAATCTAAAACTATGCACAGGAAGATTTTCTTGTGCTTAAATTTAAGCTCTGTAACATCGCTAACCCAAACTTCATTAGGTCTTGAAACATCAAATTCACGACTTAAAATATTTTTCTTTCTTTCAAGCCTCTTTAAATAGTTCTTTTTAGCATTAGTTCCTATAACAAACATATCATTTTCCTGCATAACTTTCCTTATTAATTTTAAACCGTAATCATAACCTCTGCTTTTTAAAACAGAGTAAATGCGGTTTACACCGTAGGTGCGACGGCTTTCATAAAATATTTCTTCAATCAGCGGTTTGGCTTCTTCTTGCCGTTTAGCATATACCGTATCACCACGTTTACCGCGAAGCTTATAGTTGAGATACGAACTCTTATTAACGTTCATCGCTTCGCAGCAAAGATTAAGACCATATATGTCTTCAATCTTTTCTATGTATTTGTAGCGGGGGAGTAGTGGCGAATTCGTACCGCACGGGGCACTACTTAGAATATGCAGTTTTTGGGTTGCACGGTCCATATTCCTTTTCATTTGGGTGAACGTTAACAGATTGTCCGTATTATATTTTTGCTTGTATTTATAATCGTTCAACCAACGATAGATGCTTGTTTTGGAAACTTGGTATTTTTCTGCCACATCTCTTACATCATCTCCAAAAACCACCCGCTCAATAATACTTGTTTTGATTTTGTCTGAAATAACTTTGTTCATAAATTTTTCCTCTTTCTTTATATTTTTTGTTTCAAAGTTAAAGAACAATCAAAATAACCACCTCTATTTTAATATACTTAATGTTTTCTTGAAACTAAAAAATGAACTTCTCCATATTGTAAATACAAATGTTTTCGGAAAAGACATTAAAGGAGTCACGTTTATGTTTAATTTTAACTACGTTGGCAAAAATAGAGAAAGGAGGAGTTCGAGTGAAAGATTATAGAGATATTGAGAATACAAGATATATTATCAGCAGAGTCTTTGCAGAGAATAAAACAACCGCCATGCTCATCGAGCAGCGTATAAAAGATATAAAAAATAATGCACCGTCGCTTGAAAGCAATGGTGCAATGTTGTATAATATGAACAGTGGTTCGATTCAGTCGAAGGAGGGACTATGAGAGTCGAACAAAATAAAATTGCTTTTGCTTATTTTAGGTTATCCCGAGAAGAAGCACAGAAAAGCGAATCTTCAAGTATTACAAAC
>CALDPI010000048.1 GCA_937912045.1 uncultured Clostridia bacterium | reverse complement strand
ACAGATTAGGCTCAAGCTTTAAAAGCTCTTCCTTTTCAAGAACGCGCAGACCACAGACACCGCCTGCTTTTCCGCGTCTTTCAAGCTCTTTAATGGTCTTCAGGTCTTCGTCGTTAAAGCCGATAACCAGCGAGCCGTTATTTTTGTATTTAACGCCAAGCTCACGGCAGACGGCCTCCCTCATTTGTGAGCCCTTTATATTAAGCTTCGCCTTAAGGCTGCCCTCTTTGGCGTCGAAGCCGGCGTGTACAATGGCAGAGTTGGCCTTTGTTGCCCCCATTGCAACGTCGTTTTCCTTTTCAACAATGCAGATTTTAAGGTCATATCTTGATAGTGCCCTTGCAGTCATTCCACCAATGACACCTGCACCGATTATGACAACGTCATACATTAGCTTTCCCCTCCGTATTGACAATTTTTTCATATACTATTATAATAAAACAATCAAATGTGATTATCAATACGTGGCTAAAAAATTGATAAACGCTCAAAAACGCTCAAAACAGGTGAAAAAGAATGTTGATTAGTGAACGCTATGACAAAATATTGGAAATTATTGAAAACGAAGAATACGTTTCCGCAAACGAGCTTTCAAAAAGGCTTTTTGTCAGCCTGCCCACCGTCCGACGTGACCTGTCGGAGCTTGCCAGGCGCGGCCTGCTTGTGCGCAGCCACGGCGGCGCCGCAAAAATCCACAGCGACCATATAGTAGCACCGCTTAACTTCAGAAAAACGGTCAACGCCGCCGAAAAGCGTCTGCTTTGCCGACGTGCCGCCGAGCTTGTGTGTGATAATGATATAATTTTCATAGATTCCTCCACCACCACGCTTCAAATGGCAGACTTCCTTGCGGACAAGAAGAATATAATCGTCATCACAAACGGCATTCCGCTTGCCACGCTTTTGGTGCAAAAGGGCATAAAAACCTATTGCACAGGGGGAGAGATTTTTTCAAATTCGCTTGCACATTTTGGCAGCTTTGCAGAGGATTTCATAAAACGCTTTAATATTGATAAGCTGTTTTTTTCCTGCCACGGTGTGAATGAAAGCGGTATGCTTACCGACCCGTCACTCCCCGAAACGCAGATAAGAAAAACCGCCATAAGCCAGTCCGCAAAGACGGTGTTTTTGTGTGATGAAACAAAGTTTTCGCTTTCCACACCGTATAATCTCATTTCTATCGACAGGCTCGACTGTATAATCACAAACACCCAAAAGGTTAAAGAGTATTTAAAAAGCACTTCATGCGAGGTTATAATTGTATGAAAAAAACCGTAGGTTCATATGAACCTACGGTTAATTTTTTATAAAAGCTCTTTATAAGGCAGCTCTGTAAAATCGGTTATAGTGAGGTCTGTGTGCTCTTTCCCAAGGAAATTTTCGCTGCCGCGCGGACAAATTCCCACCACCATGCCGGAGCCTGACGCCTCGCACGCACAGGCGCCCGAAACGGAATCCTCAACCGTTATGAGCGACTGCATGGGAAGACCGAGCCTTTCACCCGCACGCAGATAAATGTCGGGGTGGGGCTTTCCCTTGATTGTGCCGTCGTCATATATTATGTGCGAAAACCATTTATCAAGAGAAAAAATCTCTTTGAAAAAGGTTATATTTTCCAATCCCGAAGAGGTCGCTATCGCACAGGGAATGTTGTTTTCTTTGAGATAATCGAGCATTTCTATAGCACCGTTTGCCAACGGCGGAGGATTTTTTTTGAACGCCTCGATATAATATTCTTCCTTGCGCTTCGCAAATTTGCCTTTGAGTTCATCGGGTATCGGCCTTTTATAAATGCTTTCGTAAATTCTGTCGTTAGAGCGGCCGTGCATATTGGTAAAATAATCTTCTCTCTCGATTACAAGGCCCAAATCCTCACGTCCGTATTTTTGGAAAGCGGCAAAATGCAGCTCGTCATCCAAAACGAGCGTGCCGTTAAAATCAAAAATTATACCACTGAATTTTTTCATTCTTCATCACCCGAGGGAACGATGCTTATGACCTCAAAAGCACCCGTTTTCTGATAAAGCGACGGTGTGACCAAAATGGTGTAGCCGCGACCGTTCTCACTCGTCCACATTGCAGGGGCTTGCTGCGGCAGACCGCACGCGGCAAGCAACATCATAATAGAGCCGCCGTGCATCAAAACGGCCGCCTCATATTCTTCCTTTTCCATCATAATTCTTATAATTTCATTAATGCCGAGCACGGTACGCGCAACAAAATCCTTTGAGGATTCGCCGTTTGGCGGTGAGGGCATCTGACCCGATGCCCATGCGGCATAGTCGGGTCTGCCATCAAGCTCGGCAGCGGTTTTGTTTTCAAAATCGCCAAAGTTGTATTCACGCAGATTTTCAATCTCAATAATATCGCGGGAGGGGAAGAGGATTTTGGCCGTCTGTGTACAGCGCTGCATCGGACTTGAAAAAACAAGGGGCACACGGGGATAGCGATAATCCTCATAAAGCTCCTTAATTTCACGCTTTCCTGCATTGCAAAGGGGCAGGTCGGTCTTGCCGCCGATATAGCGTCCGTCAAGATTGGCCTCGGTAAGTCCGTGCCTTATAAGGTGCAGTTTGTAGCTTCTCATATAAACTCTCCTATCACGCTGTTAGAAAGTAAAAATCCCTTTTTCGTAAGGCAAAAGCCGTCTTTTTTTAGCGTTATCAGCCCGTGCCGCGCCAAAAGCTCTGCCTTTTTTATTTTATCTTTCGGAAAATCACCAAAGCGTTTTTTGTACTCTTCAAATATTATACCCTCTGAAAGCCGCAGGCGCAACATAATATATTCATTTGCGTCGCCGCCGCTTCCGTCGGGAACCGTCTGACAGCCCTCCATAAAACGTCCGATATCGCGCGGATAATAAAAGCGCCTGCCGTTTATAAAGGAGTGCGCCGCTGGGCCGATTCCCAGATATTCCTCGCAGTTCCAATACTTCAGATTGTGGCGGCACATATACCCCGGTCGGGCGAAATTGGATACCTCGTACTGGCCGTATCCGTTCTGGGCGAGGAATTCCACCGCCGACAGATACATCTCCACCTCCTCATCCTCGGAGGGGAAGGGGAGGGGGTCCTTTTTGGCATACAGCCGGGTGCCCGGCTCCAGGATCAGATCGTACAGGGAAATATGCTCCGGCCCCATCCGCACCACGTAGCGGAGAGTTTTCATCAGGCTTTCCTTTGTCTGATAGGGGATGCCAAACATGAGATCCACGTTGATGTTCTCGATCCGCGCCCGTCGTGCCGCGCGGAAACTTTCGGCGAAATCCTGCCGCCGATGGATGCGGGAGAGGGCGGCCAATTCTTCGTTGTTGGCGCTCTGGAGTCCCATGCTGAGCCGATTCACACCGGCACGGCGCAATCGCTTGAGCAGGGGGGTATTGACGGTGGCCGGATTGGCCTCCAGGGTGAATTCCACCCCTTTTGTCAGATGGAAATTCTTCTTCACCGCCCGGATCAGGCGGATCAGCTCATCGGGGGGCAAGCAGGTGGCAGTGCCGCCGCCGATGAATACGGTGTCCACAAAATATTCATCCGTGCCCTGTCGGTACGACTGCATATGGGCGATGAGCGCGTTCACATAGCGGGACATCATCTCCTCATCCCGGGGGACCATGGAGTAGAAATCGCAGTACGCG
>CALDPI010000047.1 GCA_937912045.1 uncultured Clostridia bacterium | reverse complement strand
GTTAAAGTGCGTATAATTGACTGATATACAATGTTTTGTTTTACATTTGTAAATTTGCATTAGAATCGACAGTATGATAAATTCAATTTTTATGCACAAATGTAAATCCGAAAGACGCCCCCTTTATGCTAACACCTAAAAACGAAAGTACAATGAAGAAAACAAACTTGAAAAGAGAGACCATCACAGGCGTTAGCCTGTTCGGGTTCTATCGAATCGAGCATGCAAGCGTTGATTACATGTCCTCGCTTGTCGCTCAGCTGTTGCGCACGTTTATTGATAACGGCGCATGCGTCGCATTAGTCGAGATTACAGCAAGAGACTTCAAGACTCTTGCCCAACTCTATCGTGACATACGCCTGCGCTACTGGTCTGCGCGTCGTGATTCCTCTTTTTGCCAGCTCGCAAAATGTGATGATCTTGCGAATACGCTTGCCTCTATATTCCCGGAGCTTGATTTAAATCTCGCCGGAAAAAAAGACTGCTAATCCCAAAACGATAAAAACCTAAGTCCTTAACAATTGAAATAATATGGTTAAAAAGTTCTTAGAAGACGAGGAACTCGTTAAATCTCTTATAGGTTTTGTTGTAATTGCGTTGCTGTTTCTGCTCGCTTCGATTATATCATATTTTGAATATTCAGCTTATTAACTTTTATATTAACATTTAAATTTATTTTTTTTATGGAATTATTTATTTGTATCGGCAACCTTGGTGCCGACGCAGAGTTGAAAACTGAGAATGGTAAAGAGTTCGTTAAATTCAACGTCGCAGAGACTCGACGCTGGCAGGATTCTACAGGGGCTCAGCGTGAAGAAACCATCTGGAACTCCTGTATCATGCACGGACGAAACGAAAAGCTGCTGCCTTTCCTTACTAAGGGCACAAAGGTTGTTGTTGTTGGACGGGGTTCTGTTCGTGTCTATTCATCGCCAAAGCTTCGTCAAATGGTAGCAGGCATTAACATTAACGTCGACCGTTTAGAGCTTATCTCAGTTAATAGGGACGAAGTCGACAGATATATCACAACGCCCGACGGGGAGTTGGTTAGCGTCACTAAGTTGTTCTATGTTGATTACAATATAGCACGACGTTACGCTACAGAAACTTCCCAAGCTCTCTTCTACGACAGAAACGGTCAGGCTGCATTTTATGTCGACTATAACGGTTTTGTCACAAAGATAAAAAACGATGAGGACAGCATGGCCGACACTTCTTCGTCTTCTGCGACTGAAAACGAGCGAACTCAGGACACGAAAGTAAGTGATGAATCGATGTTAGACTTTATATGAGCAAGAATTTAAACGAAAGAGCTTGGCAAGAAATCACGTCTCTGCTTGATGAAGGATATATTCTTACGCATTCGGCAATTCTATATGGTAAGCAGCATTATTACTTATACCATTCCCGTAATTGCTTTAGAATACATATCGAAGCGACGGAGCTTGAATATTGGATTTATAAAAAAAGGAAAGGTTCTTCCGTATATCATTTAGTCAAGCATGAATGATGGAAACAGTCCGCTGTATCAACATCGATTGGCTGGAATGTTATTGTTTAGAGCCGTCACCGCGTGATGCAGAATATTTTGCGTCACGCGGTTGGACGGTTGTGCCGCGCGATTACGGCACGCGCGTATTCAACGAAATGTTTGTGTTGTATGAGCCATCAACATACGAGCCGCTCATAGAAATACGTCGTGCGCCTAAGATTTCCGCTTCTGATAAAAAACAGGTTATAGACCCGCATGCGTGTCATATCCGATTATGTAATCGTACCTGTTATTTCCCTAATGCTGCATTAATCATGAATCAATTTATCGAACAATACGAATATGTGTTTATGCGAATTAAACGCATAGACATTTGCCTGGATTTCGAACTATTCGATTCAGGCGATAACCCGGAACGTTTTCTTTCTCGCGTGCTTGCCAAGAAATACTCCAAAATAAACGTATGTGATATATGCGTTCACGGCGTCGATGAATGGGATGGTCAGAAATGGAACTCAGCCTCATGGGGTAGTAAGAAATCAGATATTAGTACGAAATTATATTGTAAGTCACTGGAACTTGCTCAGGTGAAAGATAAGCCTTACATTCGACAAGCTTGGGCACGTTCAGGTCTTGTAGATGATTTTATTAAACTGACTAAAACAAAGCAAACAAAAGCAGGTCCTATTACCTATAAGCCTATCATTTGGCGTCTTGAATTTTCAATTTCATCTTCAGTAAAGAAATGGTTCTGCATTGTAGACCAACTCACGTCTAAGCCGCAAAAACGAAGTGTACACAATACGTTAGACTGCTATTTTTCGAAACAGCAGTTATTAGATGTATTCGCATCCCTGGTAGAACATTATTTTCATTTCAAAAAGCACACGCGAGACAAGAATGGCAATGTAAAGCGTAAGGACAGATGCGAGGACAAAATATTATTCGATTTCACAAAGGAACAGCAGTTTTTCTATAAAATAGAACGTGTCGCTTCTGCAGGTGACGAAAAACAAGTCGATAATGTATTACAACGGCATTTGGAATCATACAAATTACTGAAATTCGGAAACAAAGAGGTACAAGAATCTTGCAACAGACTTTTATTGGAGATAGAAAACGACGAATTAAACCTTGCAAAAGCCTACCCGAACGACCCGACTGAAATCACCCTGTTGCGTCAGCTATTAGCATATTCAATGCAAGCACGCAAGAAAGGAGAAGAAGTTAATATTACCGCCATCCTCGATTTCATAAAGCACTATGCACCGTCCGCGTTCGCTGAAATTGCCGACAAAAAAGAAGCGAAAAAAGGCGGCTCAATAGAGCCGCCGTCGGATTTCCAATCCGAACCTAAGCAAACAACTGATAATTAATTACTTACAAGAAAATTCCTCGCGGACGTGGGCGGGCGCACACGCGCAAGCGCACGCAGGCACGTGAGAAAAGCAATAAAAAAAACTAATTTGTTACAAAAGTAAAATAATATGGCAATGAAAATAGGACTTGTTGATGTTGACGGTCACGCTAAAAAGAAAAAGTGGGGCGCAACGATATACCCAAATTTAGCATTGTGTAAGATTGCACGTTATCACAGGTCACAGGGTGACGAAGTGGAATGGGCATTACCATTCTATCACTACGACATTATCTATATGTCAAAGATTTTCAATTTCTCTTCCGACGATCTAACTGTCTATGATGCAGACAAAATCATTAAAGGAGGAACAGGCTACGACATTAGCAGCCAGTTACCAAACGAGATAGACCGATTACAACCTGACTACAGCATCTATCCAAACATTCCGAAAGATACTGCCTACGGATTTCTCACAAGAGGATGTCCAAATACCTGCAAATGGTGTGTCGTACCTCGCAAAGAGGGTAAGATACGTCCGTATATGGACGTGGGTGATATTGCTATTGAAAGTCGTAAGAAACTAATATTAATGGATAATAATATCCTTGCAGCAGGCAGATATGCAAAAGAACAAATGCGAAAAATCATAGAACGTGGTTATCGCATAGACTTCAACCAAGCCTGTGATGCACGTTTCGTTACAGATGATTTTGCCAGGTTAATGGCAAAAATAAAATGGATAGACCGTCGTATTCGCTTCGGTTGTGACACGACAGCACAAATACAGCATTGTAATCAAGCTATATCTCTCATAAACAGCTACGGCTACAAAGGCGAATATTTTCTTTATACAATGTTAAACGACAACATTAAGGAGTGCTACGACCGCATCATGTACTGGTGGAAGAGAAACCACCAATGCCGAAAAGCGCATGAGCCAAATATATATCCATATGCGCAGCCGTACCGTGACCCTTACAATCCAAACCACGTCATACCACAATGGCAGAAAGATATGGCCAACTGGGTTAATAAGCGTCAAATATTCCAAATAACAGATTTTTTGAACTTTGAACCTCGCAAAGGATTCAAATGTCGGGTGTATATAGAGAAAACAACTTAGAATTAATTACTTACAAGAAAAACCCTCGAGGACGTGAGCGGGCGCACACGCGCAAGCGCACGCAGGCACATCAGATACACAATCAGAAATACTAACTAACATCAAAAAAATGAATGCAAAACAATTTTTTGAATTGACGGTGAAAGTCCGCAAGGCACAGAAAGACTACTTTGCAGCACGTAAGCGGAGAGGATACAATGCTGCATCAAAGGAAGAAC
>CALDPI010000046.1 GCA_937912045.1 uncultured Clostridia bacterium | reverse complement strand
GAAAACGCCAATACTCAAAATCTGATAACAGGCACCCGTTATATGAACGTTGACGGAATGCTGCCGTTTGAAGATATGGTTGCAGATTACGTAAAGACAACGGGTAACCACGTGCTTTATAGGGTGACACCCATCTACGACGGTACAAACCTCTTGGCACGCGGCGTTCAGATGGAGGCAAAATCGGTCGAGGACGACGGCAAGGGCGTCTGCTTTAACGTCTACGTTTATAATAATCAGCCCGGCATCACGATAAATTATAAAACGGGCGAAAGTGCGCTGGGCGATAAACCACCAAGCAGCTCGGTTGCGGCAAGCACAGTTTCATATGAATATGTTATAAACAAGAACACAAGAAAATTTCATAAAGCAACCTGCGAGAGCGTCGCGGATATGAAGCCGCAAAACAAAAAGATGTCAAACGACAGTAAAGAAACGCTGATAGAAAACGGATACTCCCCCTGCAAAGCGTGTATAGGCGAATAAAAAAGCACCATTAATGGTGCTTTTTTATATATTCCCTCGGCGGCATACCAAAGTGCCGCTTGAACATACGCGAAAAATTGTAAATATCATTGTACCCAACAGAGTTTGCGGCGGTGCTAACGCTCTGCCCGTTCAGCATAAAGCTTGCCGCCATCGTCATTCGGTAGGTGAAAATATACCGTCCGGGAGACACTCCGACCCTCTCTTTAAAAAGGGTGGAAAAATACGAGCGGTCGAGAGAGAGTCTCTCTGCAAGTGCCGACGCACTTAAATCCTGCATATATTCAGAGTGTATCGCGCCGAGCGCAATTTCTGCATAATCGGGCTCTTTTTTTTCTTTTTCGAGCAAAAGCGAAAAAAGCTCCCATACGCGCGCCATAAGAAAGGCGTTCTTTCCGCCGGACAGGGTCTCGCACCTTTTCATCCGCTCAAAAATTTCAAATGCAGCGGGGCACTTTATCACGTCGGGCAGGGGAAAGGGAAGCGCACCCTCGCACGTGAAGCCCACCCAGGTGTAGCTCCACGGGCTATTTTCGTCCGCCTCATAATACGTTTCCACGTACGGCGGAATGACAAAAATTTCGCCCGGTTTCAGATTATACGTCTTGTCACCGATTTTATAAATGCCAAATCCCGACTCAACAAAATGCAAAAGCCAAAAGGTCCTCACCGCAGGACCGAAATGGTGCGACTTTTCGCAGCTTTCATAGCCAAAATTCACTACATTAAGGGCGGAAAACTCGCTTTCCACAAGCAAAACATTATGAAGCATAACCCACCTCGAAACCAACAAAATGACAAATTATAGCAACATTATACTATTAAAAACAGGTGATTGTCAATGTATAATAAAAACAAATAAAAAGGGGGAGTTATAATGAAAATCACATTTATGGGCGCAGGCAGCACCGTTTTCGCCAGAAACGTAATAGGTGACTGTATGTGCACAGAGGCCCTGCGTGACAGCACCTTTGCACTTTACGATATTGATAAGGACCGTCTTGAAGAAAGCCGTGTCATTCTTGAGGCAATGCGTGCCCAAAAGGGCGGCTTCGGAAAAATCGAATGCTACGTCGGCACAGAGCAGCGCCGTGATGCACTCCGCGGTGCAAACTTTGTCGTAAACGCCATTCAGGTCGGCGGATATGACCCCTGCACAATAACCGATTTTGAAATACCCAAAAAATACGGTCTCCGTCAGACCATCGCAGATACCCTCGGCATCGGCGGTATAATGCGTGCACTTCGCACCATTCCCGTAATGGAGGATTTTGCGCACGAAATGGAAGAGGTCTGCCCGGACGCGCTTTTCTTAAACTACACCAACCCCATGGCAATGCTCACAGGCTATATTCAGAGATACACAGGCGTAAACACCGTCGGTCTTTGCCACAGCGTTCAGATTTGTTCAAAGCACCTGTTTGAAATGCTGGGAATGGAGGACAAAATTGAGGGCAGGCGCGAACTCATAGCAGGCATCAATCATATGGCCTGGCTTTTGGAAATCAAGGATAAAAACGGAAACGACCTTTACCCCGAAATCAAGTCCCATATTGCAGAAAAAATGGCCGACCCCGAATTTCCCAATAAGGTCCGTCTTGACTATATAAACCACTTCGGTTATTACTGCACCGAATCAAGCGAGCACAATGCAGAGTATAATCCCTTCTATATCAAGAGCAAATACCCAGAGCTTATAGAGCGTTATAACATTCCGCTTGATGAATATCCGCGTCGATGTGTTTCTCAGATTGAGGCCTGGAAAGAGGAGTATAAGCAGCTTCTCACAGGCGGTGTTAAGGAGCACAGCAGAAGTGAAGAATACGCGTCCTATATTATGGAGGCGGTCGTCACCAACAATCCGTTTAAAATCGGCGGTAACGTGCTGAATACAAATGGCCTTATTGAAAATCTTCCGCGCGAGGCGTGTGTCGAGGTGCCCTGTATGGTCGACGGTCACGGCATAAACCCATGCCGCGTGGGTTCGCTGCCTGTTCAGTGTGCCGCAATGAATATGACCAACATCAACGTTCAGCTTCTCACAATCGAAGCCGCAGTCACAAAGAAGAAGGAGCACATCTACCAGGCTGCTATGCTGGATCCTCATACCGGCAGCGAGCTGGATATCGACACCATCAAGAAGATGGTAGACGATCTGATCGAAGCCCACGGCGATTGGCTGCCGAAGTTCAACTGATATGAACAAGTGGGTTTGGGCTGTGCCCATCGCATTGATCGTGATCACAGCGGTCGCCGTCGGCCTGCTCGGCGCG
>CALDPI010000045.1 GCA_937912045.1 uncultured Clostridia bacterium | reverse complement strand
GAATATTTACCGTCGATTTCGTCCTTTACGATGCTGTTGGCAAGGTCCACACGGAAGCCGTCAACACCGAGAGACATATAGTGTTTTATAATATCAACAACGACACTGTGGATATGCTTGCACGCATCGTCTTTATAGTGGTGCTGCCAGGGGAGCGTCTTCTCGGCAAAGCCGAAGTTGAGCGACGGTTGACACGAGAAGAAATTAACAAGATAATTCCCCTCGCGCTCGCTGTTGCCGCTTATATTTTTATAAGGGCAGGAGCTGAACACAGCGTCGGTCCAGATATAATAATCGGAAAATTCGTTCCTATCAGCCTCAGCCGATTTCAAAAACCAGGGGTGCTTATCAGACGTGTGTCCCACAACCAAATCGAAAAGAACACGAAGCCCGAGCGAATGTGCCCTGTCTGTCAGACGCTTTACGTCGTCCATTGTGCCGAATTTTTCGTCAATAGCGAAGTAATCCTCAATGTCATAGCCGCCGTCACGGAATGGGGATTTGTACACCGGATTAATCCAGACGATATCTGCAAGGTTTTTTATGTAGGGAAGTTTTTGGATTATTCCTTCCAAATCACCTATGCCATCGCCGTTGCTATCGTAAAACGATGTGGGATAAACATTATAAATAATGGAATTAGCCAAAGAAATATTCATATAATCCCCCTCACTACATTATAGCATTGCTTATTGTACAATGCAAGCACAATTTATATGAGCGCGACGAAATACTCAATCGCCTTATCCATTGTGCCGTCTTCCTCTGCCATTGTTGTGAATTCGAACGCATAATTACCCGAGTAGCCGACCTCTTTCAGCATATTTATTGCACCCGGGAAGTCAATGCAGCCCTCACCTATCGGCACCTCGTTCATATAGTTGCCTTTAAGAGTTTTTAGTCCGTTTCCTCTTTCGTTTGTTTCGGTCATCAGCACGTCCTTTATATGAACGTGGCAGACGCGGGGAGCAAACGCTTTTATAAACGCTTTTATATCGTCCTTTGATTGATAGACGTTGCCAAAATCGGCCACTACGCCAACATTTCTGTCGACCTCGCATAAGAAGCGAGCGAAATTTTCAACACCGTTGAAAAGATAGCCCTGGTCCTCATATATTGTGCGAACGCCCAGTGTTTCTGCATAGTCATAAATCTGTCTGACGGCATTTATTCCCCGTTCGAAATAGCATTCACTATGCGGCAGGACATTATCAGGATTGGAATAGTCACAGGCGATGGTATGATGCAAAAAGGGTGAGCCCAGCACGGCTGCAACCTCCGCGTATTTTTTGAGTCTTTCCACCATCTGTGCGGAATCATCACCGACGAGGTTGCAGAACACCGAGAAGCAACAAAATCTGACTCCCTTACTATCCGCATATGCGCGTACCTTACGTGCCTCATCCACGTCGGGATTTTCAAACTCATACACGCCGAGTCCCTCAACAAGCGACAGGCCGTGTGCCACCGCCGCATCTATCATACTGTAATACGAATTGACAGTCGGGAAGGGCGCTGTGTAAAAGCTTATTCTGTCTTTTGCGTTAGTTATCATACTGCACCATTTTTCCGCCGTTATCGGCACTTTCATATAGTTTTTCCAGCGCATAAACCGTCTTTGCCGATTCGGTCGGTGGGTTTTTGCTGTTGCTTTCCTTCTTGTCAAGCATATCAACGATATACTTAATTTCGCCCATTACGCCATCAATATCCTCAACCTCTATGCGTGTGGAGTTTTTGCCGTTTGGCACGTACTTAACGGTGCCGTTACGATAGATTAGCACACCGTCTGTGAAGACAACCTCATAGCCTGCTGAAAAGATATAATTTTCACCGTACCAGGCGCTTTTTATATTGATATTGCAGATTTTTGGGTAAACAGTATTTTTGAAAATTTATTAGAAAAATATGAAACTATTGAAAAACATAGCTATACTGAAGAAGTTAAAGTTACTACTTTAGCAACTTGTCAAGAAGCTGGTGTTAAAACATACTATTGTAGTTGTGGTAAAGTTGAAGAAAGAGCATATACAAATGTTAATGCGCATGAATGGGTAGTAGATGCTGAAACTGTATTATTAAGCACAAGTTCTGCTGTTACTTACCACTGTGCAAATGAAGGATGTAAAGAAACTAAATCAGAAATTGTTGTTGATAATGCTTTCAATGCAGGCGGAGTATGGAATTTCAATAATAAAGGTCAGCTCGGTAATCCGATTTCTACTAATAACTTTGGCAAGGACGGCTGGTATTCGGGCTTGGGATTCCTGTTTTACAACG
>CALDPI010000044.1 GCA_937912045.1 uncultured Clostridia bacterium | reverse complement strand
TATTTTCCGCCATAGGGTACGGCAGGCTTTGCCACATTCTTGGTCAGCACGCCGAGGCGGCTTCCCTGTCCGCCTGCCAAAAGCATTGCTACACACTCAGTTTTTTTCATTTTTTTGCACCTCTTGTTGTCTTTTTGGGGCTGCGCTTTGCTGTGGGCTTGTGTTCATAATAAAGTACAGACAGCGGCGGCAGGGAAAGCTCTGCCGACTGCTTACATCCGTGCATTTTTATATCCTCTGTTTCAAGCTCTGCTTTGCAGGGGGCACCGCTTCCGCCAAAGGCTTTATCGTCGGTGTTAAGCACAAGCTTATATTTCCCCTCAAACGGCAGGCCTATTCTGTAGCCCTCTCTTGCGACGGGAACAAAGTTGCACACCGCAATGATTTCCTTGCCCATTTTATCGGTGCGCCTGAAGGCTATGACGCTTTGCGCGTTATCGTCGTTTGCAATCCAGCTAAAGCCCTCCCACGAGAAGTCTATCTCCCACAGGGCTTTGGTTTTGAGATAGAACCGGTTGAGTTTTTTGACAAACTCCTGCATTTTGCTGTGCGCGTCATAATCGAGGAGCATCCAGTCAAGCTGTTTTTTATAATCCCATTCGATAAACTGGGCAAACTCCTGTCCCATAAATAAAAGCTTTTTGCCCGGATGCGCCATCATATATGCATAAAAAGCGCGCAGTGATGCGAATTTATCCTCATACTCGCCCGGCATTTTATTTATCATTGAGCATTTGCCGTGCACCACCTCATCATGTGAGATGGGAAGTACAAAGTTTTCCGAAAAGGCATAAAAGAACGAAAAGGTCAAACAATCGTGATTGAACTTTCGATATATTGGGTCGAGCGATATGTATTTGAGCATATCATTCATCCAGCCCATATTCCACTTGAAATTAAAGCCGAGACCGCCGCTTTCGGCAGGCTTTGTGACGAGGGGCCAGGCGGTTGATTCCTCTGCAATCATCAAAACGTTCGGGTTTTCTCTGAACGCCGCCTCATTCACGCGGCGGAGAAGTTCTATCGCTGAGAGGTTTTCGCGTCCGCCGTAGGAGTTTGCAACCCACTCGCCGTCGGGACGGTTATAATCCAGATACAGCATTGATGCAACCGCATCGACACGCAGACCGTCAATATGATAGTATTTGAGCCAATATACCGCGTTGGATATGAGAAAATTCATTACCTCGACCTTGCCAAAGTCAAACACGGCGGTGCCCCATTCCTTATGCTCGCCCTTACGGCTGTCTTCGTACTCGTAGCAGTGGATACCGTCGAAACGGCCGAGACCATGTGCATCCTTGGGGAAGTGAGCAGGTACCCAGTCGAGAATTACA
>CALDPI010000043.1 GCA_937912045.1 uncultured Clostridia bacterium | reverse complement strand
AAAGCCCGTGCTTTCTAAGTGTGGCAGAGATTTCCTCCGACAAGGCGAGAATTATGGGCCACGCCTCATCTGCCGATTTTATATCGTGTTTAGTGGTGGTGGTTCTGCCAACGCTTTTTGGGATGCTTTGCTCTGCCTCGACGGGAGAGCGGTCGTCCCCGTTTGCAAAGATATAAAGCTGTTCGCCCATTTTGCCAAGGCGCTTTTTAAGCACCTCTTGTCCTGCGGCGGCAATATCACCTATTGAAAATATGCCGAGCGAGGAAAGCTGTGCAAGGGTTGCCCGTCCCACCCCGAGCATACTGTCTGCAGGGAGGGGCCACACCTTTTCTTTATAATTTTCGCGGCTTATAACCGTTACGGCATCGGGTTTTTTAAGGTCGCTGCCCAGCTTTGCAAACACCTTATTAAAGCTGACACCAACCGAAATTGTGACACCGATTTCCCTTTTTATCTGCTGTCTTAGCTTTTCGGCAATCTCTTCCCCGCTGCCAAAAAGCAGACGGCTGCCCGTAACGTCCAACCAGCATTCATCAATGCCAAAGGGCTCCACCTTGTCGCTATAGCTGAGGTAAATTTGTTTGACGGCGTTTGACACCTCATTATACCGCTTGTACGTTGGCGGCACTGTCACAAGGTCGGGACATTTGCGCTTGGCCTCCCACGTGGCCTCTGCGGTTTTTACACCGAACTTTTTGGCAAGCTCGTTCTTTGCAAGCACGATGCCGTGCCGCTCCTCTGTGCTGCCACAGACGGCGATGGGACAGTTTTTTATTGTGGGATTATCCAAAACGGCGACCGAGGCGAAAAAATTGTTAAGGTCGCAATGAAGTATTGTTCTGTCCAACACAGGCACCGCCTTCCAAACAAATGTTCTGTTATGATGATAACACCTTTTCCCTCTTTTGTAAAGTGGGTTTTGTTGACTTTTTTAAGGTTTTATGGCATCATTATTTTATTGGCGGTGATTTTATGAAATCAGACATTTGCATAATTGGCGGAGGCGCCGCAGGAATGATGGCGGCCATTGCCGCTAAAGAGAAAAATCCATCCTTGCGTGTGGTCATACTCGAGCGGCTTTCACGCGTTGGCAAAAAAATATCGGTTACGGGAAACGGCAGATGCAATATTACCAACAAAAATCCCGATATATCGCGATATCACGGTATGTTGCCATCCTTTGCTTCACCTTTGCTTGAGCGCTTTTCTGTGGAGTTTACCGAAGCGTTTTTTGAGAACATCGGTGTGCCGATTGTTTATGAGGGTAACAAGGGCTTTCCTGCTTCCTTTCAGGCTGCAAGCGTAACCGATGCTTTGCGTTTTCGTTGTGATGAGCTGGGTGTAATCACCGAGTGTGAGCAAAGGGTTACCGACATACAAAAGGACGGTGGCGGTTACCTTGTTGTGACCGATAAAAGCCGCTTTTTTGCAAAGGCTGTGATTGCCGCGGCAGGAATGCTTTCTGGTGGGGAAAAATTCGGCTGTGACGGCAGTGCTTTTTCCATTCTTAAAAACATGGGAATTCGCTATTCGGCGCCCTCTCCAGCTATTGTGAAGCTTAAAACCGACACGGAATTTGTGCGTCAGCTCAAGGGTATTAAGGTTGATGCCGGCGTTTCGGTATATGATAAAAAAGGCATATTAAAGCGCACGGATTTTGGCGAAGTGTTGTTTTGCGATTACGGACTTTCGGGACCGCCGATTTTACAGGTTTCGGGCGATTGTAACGAGGGGGATACTGTTTCTTTAGACCTTGTTCCCTACCTCAATTTCGCTCTTCTTAAAGAAAAGCTCACGACACGTGCGAAAAATTTGACAAGCAGAAATTGTGACGAATTTTTATCCGGATTTATTAACAAGCGCTTGGGTCAGGTTGTGCTGAAAAGATGCAATCTTCCGCTGAATTATGCTGTTTCTCTGCTTGGCGCAAAAGACATCGATAGTGTATGCAGGATGCTAAAAGCATTTAAAACAACCGTCCGCGGATTAGGCGGTTTTTTAGACTCACAGGTCACAAGGGGTGGTCTGCTTTGCAGCGAATTTGACAACGCTACCCTTATGTGTAAAAAGCACAGCGGCTTGTTTGCAGCAGGCGAAATTTTGGATATTGACGGCGATTGCGGCGGATTTAATCTGCAATGGGCGTGGTCAAGCGGATATGCCGCAGGACTGGCCGCCGCCGACTACGTGGAGAGATAATATGCTTATTATTAACGATTTGCATCTGCCTCTCGGATTCACTGATGACGACCTTTTATGCGCGGTTGCCAAGGCACTTCGGCTCGCACCGCACGATATTAAAAGGCTTAAGCTTCACAGGCGTTCCGTTGATGCGAGAAAAAAAGATGACGTGCATTTTTGTTGCTCTGCCACGTTCTCGGTTCCTGATGAAAAACGTGTGCTTTTACGCTGTAAAAAAGCACAAATTTTTAAAGACGAAAAATTCCTGTGGCCGCGTGCTGACGGCTTTAAATCGCGCCCTGTTGTTGTGGGCTTTGGACCCGCGGGAATGTTTGCCGCGCTGACTCTTGCACGCGCAGGGGCAAGGCCTATCGTCATTGAACGCGGTGAGGCGGTTTGTGACCGTATTAAAAGTGTTGAAAGCTTTTTAAACGGTGGAAAGCTCAACACCGAATCCAACGTCCAATTTGGCGAGGGCGGCGCAGGCACCTTTTCGGACGGAAAGCTGAACACCGGCATTAAAAACATTCGTTGCCGTGCCGTTTTAGAGGAGTTTGTGCGCTTTGGTGCGGATGAAAGCCTGCTTATCGACGCTAAGCCGCACGTTGGCACCGACAGGCTCACAGAAATTGTGAAAAACCTGAGAAATGAGGTCATTTCTCTCGGTGGTGAGGTGCGCTTTTCGCACCGACTTGACAGCATTATTTTTGACGATAACGGAATTTCTGATATTATGGTGTCCCACGACGGTAATGAGGAAAAAATTCACTGTGACGCCTTGATTCTTGCCATCGGTCACTCGGCAAGAGACACATTTTATATGCTCAAAGATAAAGGAATTTCAATGGAGCGAAAGCCATTTTCCGTCGGCGCGCGAATTGAGCATCTGCGACACGATATTGACCGAGCTATGTACGGCGAATTTGCGGATAATCCACACCTTTCTGCCGCCGACTATAAGCTGGCTGTTCACCTTGAAAACGGCAGAGGTATTTACACCTTTTGTATGTGCCCCGGCGGCGAGGTTATCAACGCCTCGAGCGAGGAGGGAGGCATTGCCGTTAACGGTATGAGTCTGCACGCGCGCGACGGTGTTAACTCTAACAGCGCTCTGCTTGCAGACGTTTTCCCCGACGAGCTCCCAGGGGACGACGTGCTGGCAGGAATCGAGCTGCAGCGACGCATTGAAAAAGCGGCATATAACGTAGGTGGCGGACGCGTTCCGACACAGACGGTGGGCTCGCTTTTGTCCTGTGAAGACGGTACCCCCACACGCGTTTTGCCAAGCGTGCGCCCCGACACGATTTCTTCTGATATTTA
>CALDPI010000042.1 GCA_937912045.1 uncultured Clostridia bacterium | reverse complement strand
CTCCGTCCTCGCCGGTACATTCAAGCTTGCCCTTTTCCCCCCCGCGTTTCAGCCTTGCGCTCTTTGCAAGACGCTCGTCAAGGTCCTTCCATCTCCATTTCACAGGAGTGAGCTTAAAGCCCCAGGCCTTTACGGTTTCGGGATCCTTCAGGTAGGAATCGCCGTTGCAGAACTCCGAGAGATGTCTGTCGCCTGCCGCCGCAATAACGCCGTATCTGCGGTAAAGGTCAAATTTCACCTTGTGCCTGCACTCGAACATCGATTCGGGGTTCTTCATATCAACACCGTTTTCGTGGTTTTTCTCCACGTAGTCGCGGTAAACCTCGTTTACATCAATATCGTGATATCGCGCGTCGGTAATCCAAGTGAAGTGGTTAACACCTACCACGTTGACCTTAACCGCCTTGCGCTCGGTTATTTTAACGCCGAGAGTCTCCTCAACCGCTCTGCCAAGCAGCTCCTGCACCGCAAAGACCTCGTGACAGCAGCCGAAAGCCTTGATTTCAGGGAAGGTTTCGTAAAGCGAGCGCAGGCAAAGTGCCATTGGATTGGTGTAGTTGATAACCCAGGCGTTTGGCGCGTATTTCTTGATTGCCTTTGCGATAACCTCCATCATAGGTATAGTGCGAAGCGCTCTTATAATGCCACCGGGGCCGGTAGTGTCGCCAACCGACTGATAAATGCCGTATTTCTCGGGTGTGTGAACGTCACTTGCCATCTCTTTAAAGGTGCCGGGAAGAATGGATATTACAACAAAGTTTGCATCTTTGAGTGCCTCGTCAAGGGTTTCGGTTGCATAATAATCCCAGTGTGATTTTGCACCCTCTGCGCTGTTAAACTTATTACCTATTATAACGTTATCCTCTGCGGCCTTATAGTCAATATCGTAAAGTGCCACGCTTCCGCTTATGTCCTCTGCGGAAACAAGGTCACTCATAAGTCCCCACGCCCAACCGCGCGAGCCGCCGCCTATGTATGCGATTTTTATGTTTTCTACCTTATTATTAATATAATTCATAAAGTTTCCCCCTTTACGCTTATATAATATATCAAAATTTAACCCATTTCCTTGATAATATTGACTTTGTTTGTAATTTTTCTTGATTTTTTTGATATATAAGCATATAATTTTACCGAGGTGGTATTATGATTTCACAAAGGCTGTTCAGCTTCGAATCGTCGATTGATGCGAATTATGCCGAAAGCAGCACACACTACCACAACACGATAGAGATTTATTTTCTTTTGGAGGGCAGCTGCTGGTATTTTATTGACAAAAACTCCTATCTGCTGCACGCAGGCGACATTGCGATTATCCCAGGCGGTGTCATTCACAGGACAAGCTATGAAAGCGCGCGGCATTCGCGCCTGCTTATAAGCTGTGACCGCAGCCTTATTCCCGACTCACTGAGGGACAGACTTTCGGCTTTCCCCTGCTTTCCGAAAAGTGATAAGACCGCACCGAAAATAAGGTCACTTTGGAACGAAATCGAGCTCGAATACCGCAAGGACGACGAATATTCCTTTGACATTATAAAAGCCAAGCTCGCGGAGCTCTTGTTAACGATAGCGCGCGAAAGCTCTGAGAGCAATCCGCAAAAAAACAAAAGCGCCATTGTGGAAAAGGCAGTGCGATATATTCAAACCAACTACGTCGACGGCGTCACGCTTGAGGATACGGCAAAGCACTGCTTTGTAAGCACCGAGCATCTCTCCCGCACCTTCAAAAAGGAAACCGGCTTCGGCTTTTGCGAATACCTTAACGTTTATAGACTCAAAAAGGCCGACTCGCTCCTTTCAGGTGGCCAAAAACAAAAAATATCCGAAATCGCAGCGGCCTGCGGCTTTCAGGACAGCAACTATTTTTCCAAGGTGTATAAACAGATGTACGGCATTCCACCGAGGGAGAGAAAAAGACAACAGCAGTTTTTTTAAAAAGGTGTTGACAAATTAAGTTTCTTATATTATAATGAATCGGTCCCTGACAAATGGCGGTATAGCTCAGTTGGCTAGAGCATTCGGTTCATACCCGAAGTGTCGTTGGTTCAAGTCCAATTGCCGCTACCAGGCCCGGTGGTCAAGAGGCCTAAGACACCGCCCTTTCACGGCGGTAACACGGGTTCGAATCCCGTCCGGGTCACCAAATAAGAACATTGCACCAAGTGTGCGATGTTCTTATTTTTTTGCTTGTAATTAGGGATTCGAACAGGAGGGAGCGTTAGCGGAAGAAAACAATTCGGTGAATTGTTTTCGCCGACGTGGGCGTGTAGGCGCGTTGCGCCGTAGCGAATCCCGTCCGGGTCACCAAAAAAGAACTGCAACCTTTTGGTTGCGGTTCTTTTTTCTTTTTATCCCGATAAAATATGGTTTTTTGAGATTTTGGGGTGACAATTCTTCATAAATTTATCAAAAATATTTGGTTTTGTGTTATTTTTTCTGTTTTTTTATGTGTTTTCTATTGACTTTTGTGTGGTTTTAGGGTAAAATTAACGTAGATCATTATCGGGAGGTATCCACATGAGTGATTTTTACACAGGGGATATAAAGAAATCCGAAAGAATAGATAAATTGAAGGAAGCCCTTTTCGAGACCTTTCCTGAAATTGAGGTTGACCGCGCAGTATTATTGACCGAGTCCTACAAGCAGACCGAGGCAGAGCCGATGATTTTGCGCCGCGCACTCGCTTTCTACCACATTCTCGAAAATATACCGGTGACAATCCGTCCTAACGAGCTGGTTGTCGGCAGTGCGACAAAGAAGTCGCGCAGCTGTCAGGTCTTCCCTGAGTATTCTTTTGAATGGCTTGAAGAGGAGTTTGACACCATTGAGAAGCGTGCCGCTGACCCGTTCCGAATTTCTGAGGAATCAAAGGCGACACTCCGCGAGGTGTATAAATATTGGAAGGGCAAGACCAACCGTGAGCTTGCGGCGTCCTATATGTCGCCCGAGGCACACTTGGCGGTTGAGCACAACATTTTCACACCCGGCAACTACTACTTCAACGGTGTTGGCCACGTGACCGTTAACTACGGCAAGGTTTTGGCGATTGGCTTTGACGGAATCAAGATGGAGGCTGCGCGTGCCTTGTCCAAGCTGTCGGTTACCGACGCAGACTATTCGCGCCGTCACCACTTCCTTAACGCCGTTATCATAAGCTGCGAGGCCGCTATACTTTACGCACAGCGTTACAGCGCGCTCGCAAAGGAGATGGCCGAGCGTGAAGGTGACCCCGTTCGCAAGGCTGAGCTGCTTAAAATATCTGAAAACTGCGCACGCGTTCCGAAGGGACCTGCCACCAGCTTTTATGAGGCCTGTCAGTCCTTCTGGTTTGTACAGATGCTCTTGCAGGTTGAATCGAGCGGACACTCGATTTCGCCCGGACGCTTTGACCAATATATGTATCCTTATTACAAAAAGGATATGGATGCAGGCAAAATCACACGTGAAGAGGCACAGGAGCTTATTGACTGTGTTTGGATAAAGCTCAACGACTTGAGCAAGGTTCGTGATGCTGAATCTGCCGCAGGCTTTGCGGGCTACAGTATGTTCCAGAACCTGATTGCAGGTGGACAGACACCCGAGGGCAACGATGCCACAAACGACCTTTCGTTTATGTGCATTGAGGCTACGATGCACGTGCTTCTGCCCCAGCCCTCCTTTTCTGTTCGTGTTTGGAACGGCACACCGCACGAGTTCCTTGTGAAAGCAGCCAAGCTCACACGCACAGGTGTTGGCCTTCCTGCTTATTACAACGACGAGGTTATCGTTCCTGCATTGCAGAGCCGCGGTCTCACCATTGAGGATGCGAGAGATTACAACATCATCGGCTGTGTTGAACCGCAGAAATCGGGCAAGACAGACGGCTGGCACGACGCCGCATTCTTTAATATGTGCCGTCCGCTTGAGATGGTATTTTCAAACGGTGTTGACAAGGGCGTTCAGGTTGGTGTCAAAACGGGCGAGCTTTCGTCCTTCAAGACCTTCGAACAGTTCTATGACGCTTACAAAAAGCAGACCGAATACTTTATTGAGCTTATGGTCAACGCTGACAACGCGATTGACACCGCCCACGCAGAGCGTTGCCCGCTACCCTTTGAGTCTTCTATGATTGAGGACTGCATTGGCCGCGGAATGAGCGCACAGGAGGGTGGTGCCATATACAACTTTACAGGACCGCAGGGCTTTGGTGTTGCCAACATGGCAGACGCACTCTGGGCTGTTCGAAAGCTGGTATTCGAGGACAAGAAGCTGACACTCACAGAGTTTAAGGAAGCGCTTGATAATAACTTCGGTAAGGAACTTGATGCGCACACAGCCGAAAAGCTGACGGGCCAGGTTGCACGCGAAATTATAAACTCGGGCAAGACCTTAAGCGAGGACGACATACATAATATATATAATGTAGTAAGAGCCAACAACTGCTCGCCCGAGCAGAAGGCACGCTATGATGCTCTCCTTTCGGAGATTGAGGCTCTGCCGAAGTTTGGTAACGACATTAAAGAAATTGATATGTTCGCACGCGACATTGCGTACACCTACACAAGACCTGTTGAAAAATATAAAAACCCGCGCGGCGGTGTTTACCAGGCAGGACTTTACCCCGTTTCTGCCAACGTTCCGCTCGGCGCACAAACAGGTGCAACCCCCGACGGACGCCTTGCCTACACACCGATTGCAGACGGCGTATCTCCCGCGGCAGGACGTGATGTAAACGGACCGACTGCGGCGGCAAACTCGGTTTCCAAGCTTGACCACTTCATTGCCTCTAACGGAACGCTTTATAATATGAAGTTCCACCCGTCCGCACTTGCGGGTGACAGCGGAATTGAAAGCTTCGTTTCACTCGTGCGCGGATATTTCGACCAGAAGGGCAGCCATATGCAGTTCAACGTTGTATCACGCGAGACACTGCGTGACGCACAAAAAAACCCCGACAAATATCGTTCACTTGTTGTTCGTGTTGCGGGCTACAGCGCGCTCTTCACCACACTTTCACGTTCACTTCAGGAAGACATTATTAACCGTACCGAGCAGGGAGGTTTCTAATGGACGATATACTGAATGTTAAGGGAAGAATTTTCGACATTCAGCGTTTCTCCGTTCACGACGGGCCCGGCGTCCGCACGATAGTCTTTTTAAAGGGCTGCCCTCTGCGGTGCCGATGGTGCTGCAACCCTGAGTCACAGTCTTACGACATTGAAGAGCTGACCCTTGCAGGCAAGACAAAGACCGTCGGACGCGACGTTACGGTCGGCGAGGTAATGGAAACGGTCAAGCGCGACCGCATCTACTATCGTCGCAGTGGCGGCGGTCTCACCCTTTCGGGCGGTGAGGCACTCTTCCAGGCCGACTTTGCGGCGGCGCTTTTGGAGGCCGCCAAGAAAAACGGCATTAATACCGCCATTGAAACGACGGCTTGCGCACCCTTTTCTAAAATCGAAAAGCTACTTCCCCACCTTGATTATTGCCTTATGGATATCAAGCATATGGACAGCATTAAGCATAAGGAATTTACAAAACAGCCAAACGAGCTTATCCTCGAAAACGCGGCGAGAATTGCCAAGAGCGGCACAAATCTCACCATTCGCACCCCCGTCATTCCGAGCTTTAACGACTCGCCGGAGGACGTTGGCGCGATTGCACGCTTTGCAAGCAGACTCCCCGGTGTTAAGGAGATGCACATTCTGCCCTACCACCGAATCGGTCAGGATAAGTATGCGGGACTCGGCAGAGAGTACACCCTCTCTCACCTGAATCCGCCTGAAAACGAAAAAATGATTGAGCTGCAAAAAATCGTAGAATCCTACGGACTTGTAGCCAAGATAGGAGGTTAAACCGATGAATTTCGAACAGATGACGGGTGACAAGACGCGCATTATACAAGAGCTCGTCCCCGGCAAGCAGATTACGTTGGCGCACATTGTTGCCAACCCCGACGAAGTGCTTTATCAAAAGCTGGGCCTTGACCCTGCGGTTGATTACAGCCACTCGGCAATCGGAATTTTAACCTTGAGTCCCAGCGAAACCGCCATTATCGCAGGCGATATATGCATCAAGGCATCGGGCGCTGTGCTCGGCTTTGTTGACCGCTTTAGCGGAACGGTCATCGTGACGGGCACCGTATCACAGGTTGAGGCTTCCTTGCACGCCGTTGTTGACTATGCGCGTGAAAAGCTTGGCTTCTCGGTGTGTGAAATCACCAAGACCTGATATGCGCAAACTTATGCTTATTGGTCGCAGCGGCGCGGGTAAGACCACTCTTACTCAAGCTCTGCGCGGAGAAACAATTTCTTACAAAAAGACCCAGTCTGTCGGCTATGGTGACTGGCTGATTGACACCCCGGGAGAATATGCGCAGACAAAGCATTTGGGATACGCTTTGGCACTATACGCATATGAG
>CALDPI010000041.1 GCA_937912045.1 uncultured Clostridia bacterium | reverse complement strand
GGTTGCTGCCAAATATCTGTTACATCCCGAGCTTTTTACCAGCTACTCCGCAACCGACCCTTTTGGAAATCGCCTCAACGTTCTTAAATATATAAGCACTGAACAGATTATATAAAAACTGCACCAAAGTATCGATTGATGCTTTGGTGTTTTTTGTTTTGCTGTGCACATACTAACAAAAAGGAGTAACGGTATGTGTACAGCAATTACTATATTTGAAAACGTAAATCTTTTCGGCAGGACGCTCGATTGGTTTCATTCTTTTGATGAACAGGTGATTATTACACCGCAAAACTATAACCTCTCTTTTGTTGATTGCGGCGATATGAGTAAGCACTATGCCATAATCGGTATGGGAATTGAAAGGCGCGGATATCCGCTGTATTTTGATGCTTTTAATGAAAAAGGGCTTTCGGTTGCCGGGCTGAATTTTGCGGATAATGCCGTTTACGGAAAAACTGTGGAAAATTTAAAAAATATTGCGTCGTATGAGTTTATTCCGTGGATTTTAGGTCAGTGTTCAAGCGTTGCGGAAGCGGCAGCTCTGGTCAAAAAAACAAATATTACCGACACGTCTTTTGGTGACGATTTGCCGTCGTCACCCCTCCATTGGATAATTGCTGACGGAAAGTCTTCTATTACGGTCGAGCCTCTATTGGATGGAATTAAAATTTATGAAAACAAAATTGGGGTTTTGACAAACAATCCACCTTTTGATTTTCATATGGAGAATATAAAAAAATATATGGCCCTGTCGCCTGAGCAACCCAAAAATGCTTTTTCAAAGGGATTTCCGCTTAAACCAAACAGCTTTGGGTTTGGCGCGCTCGGTTTGCCCGGGGATTTTTCTTCCCAATCACGCTTTGTTCGTGCCGCTTTCATAAAAGAAAATGCGGAGCTTTCAGAAGAAGATAAAATTTATGAGTTTTTTAAAGTTTTGTCGTCCGTTTCGCTTGTTAAGGGCTGCGTTTTAAGCGGAGGGGAAAGGGAATATACAGTATATTCTTCCTGCCACGATATAGGTGGCGGAATATATTATTATAACGTCTATGGCTCTAACCAAATTAACGCTGTTTCAATCAAAAATGCCGATACAAAGAGTGCGAAATTACTGGTTTATGAAACGGAAAATGCATTTAAAATTAATTTTTTGAATTGAGTGTCTTTTCAAATGCCTGAAATTGCTGTATAATGATTACGGTAAAGGCAGGTGAGTTATTTGGACAATCTTGAAAGACTGCGTAAAAAAGCATTGGCACTGCCCATGTCGCCCGGCGTTTATACTATGAAAAATGCAAAGGAAGAAATAATATATATTGGTAAGGCTAAAAGTCTTAAAAATCGCGTTTCACAGTATTTTGGCGCAGGAAATCAACATACACTCAAAGTTCGGAAAATGGTCTCGAACGTTGAAAATTTTGAATATATCCTGTGCGACAGCGAGTTTGAAGCTTTCATTTTAGAATCCTCCCTCATAAAACAGCACAAGCCAAAATATAATATTCTCTTAAAGGACGATAAGGGCTATTTCTATGTTAAAATTACAAACGAGAAGTGGCCGCGCATCCGTTTTGTTAAACAAAAGGATGCCGATGCCGCACGATATATCGGTCCATATAACTCAGGCTTTGTTGTAAATCAAACGGTTTCCGAAGCTAACAAGATTTTTAAGCTTCCGCAGTGCAACCGCGTTTTTGACAGGCGTTATGATAAGCCTTGTCTTAATTATCATATCGGCATTTGCAGTGCACCGTGCTGTAAAAAAATCAGCCACGCGGATTATATGGAATCGCTCGAGTCGGCCGTTTCCTTTGTAAAAGGTGAAACGGGAATGGCAATTTCAGAGCTTACAGTGCGTATGGAAAAATGTGCTGAAAATCTTGATTTTGAGATGGCGGCAAGGCTGCGTGACCGAATAAACGCAATTAAGCGCATAAAAGAAAAGCAAAAGGTTATCACAACAAAATATCCGCTGCAGGACGTCGTCGCTGTGGTGAGGTATGAAGAAAAATATTGTTTTTGCGTTTTAAACTTCAGTTTTGGGCACTTAATTGATTGCGCACAGTATATTACAGACGTTTTAGAACCCGAAAATATTGCAAGATGTGAGTTCTTACAGCGTTACTATGAAGACAAGACGGAAATACCGCCCCGCATAATTTGTGACGGCGAGATTGCAGATATAGACCTGCTTTCTGAATGGCTTAGCACCCTGCGTGGCAAGAAAACAGAGATTGTCATTCCGCAAAAGGGCGACCAGCTGAGTCTTGTTGAAATGTGCAAAAACAACGCGGCCGAGTATATTTCACAGTTCAGCAACAGGACGGGTCAGCAAACCCAGGCACTTTCAGAGCTTGCCCAGCTGCTTGGCCTTGAAAATCCACCGAAATATATTGAAGCATATGATATTTCCAACACCGCAGGCTTTGAAAACGTCGCAGGTATGACGGTGTTTTTGGACGGAAAACCGCTTAAAAGTGCCTATAAACGCTTTAAAATCAAGGGATTTGTCGGACAGGACGACTATGAATCAATGCGCGAGGTAATCAGAAGACGTTTTGACGAATATGAAAAGCATAAATCTGAGGGAGAGGGCTTTGGAAGAATGCCCGACCTTATCCTGCTTGACGGTGGCCAAGGTCAGTTGAGTGCAGTACAAGAGGTGTTATCAAAGCTCGGTGTTAACGTCGCTGTCTTTGGTATGGTAAAGGACAGCAAGCATAAAACCAGGGCAATCGCGGCGGACGGTGGCGATATTGTTATTAAATCAAATCGTCGTGCATATACACTTGTTTCTACCATTCAAGAGGAAACCCACCGCTTTGCAATAACTTATCATCGCACACGCGCCAAAAAAACAACTCTCAGCTCGCGCCTTTTGGAGATTGAGGGCATTGGTAAAAGCAGGGCAGAGCTGCTGTTTAAGCACTTTAAAACCATATCTGCCATTTCCGATGCAACGGTTGAAGAGCTTATGAGCGAAATGCGTTCGGGGCAATGCACAAACATTTCGGATGTTTCTTATGCTATTTTGGAAAAGAACGGGA
>CALDPI010000040.1 GCA_937912045.1 uncultured Clostridia bacterium | reverse complement strand
CCTTTGCTGCTTCCATAGCTGCAAAAAGGTCGATATAGGGAACACAAGCAACTACATCTACAACTGTCTTGTAAATAACTATACTGGTATCAACTGGACTGGACGTATTCTTAACGACGCATAAACCTAATGACTTCCATAGCTTTGCACTAATAAGCTATGGAGGCAATTAAGTTGAAAGAAATTACAATCGTTATTCCGGCTTACAAAGCAGAAAAAACAATCAAGAAAACATTAGAATCTATTGCATTTCAGACTATTTCTGACCAGATTGAAGTAGTCATTGCAATAGATAATCCATCAGATGATTACACATCAATTATCAAATCATTTCCAGAATTAGAAATCAAACAAATCAAATGTACAAAAAACGTTGGTCCTGGTCTTGCAAGACAACATGGATTAGACGCAGCAACTACACACTGGGTTACATTCATTGATGCAGATGATACATTTGCAAGTCCTTTTGCTATTGAATCACTGGCAAAAGCAATTGAACCAAATGTTATAGAAGTTCAGAGTGTATTTGCACAGGCGTGTCCAATTCCTAATCAGCCAACCAGATTTATACTTCATAATGAACCAACACACCCTTGGGTATTTGGAAGATTGTACAATGTAGATTTCTTGCGTCAGAATAAGATAGCTTTTTCTGAATTGCGTCAACAACCGCCTGGCAGTCGCGCGGGAAAAGCTTAACCTTGTCTTCGGTTGCTTTGTTAGAGCCCAAAAGACCATAGTCAGCATTGAAACCGCTTCCGTTAACCGCCGTGTTGAGTATTTCGTCAAGGCCCAATACAATCTCTCCGCCTGAAGCCTTTAAAATACGCTTTGTACGTGCTCTTGTGTGAATGTCACAGCAGAGAACGTTTTTGGTATAATCAAGAATGGCCTTAGGATTGTTTGCAAAAATGATTTCGCATTCAGCGCCGCAATCACGAATTAGCTTTTCGTAATACTCAACGTAATCAACACCCGTAAAGGTGTGCTTTTCAAAGCCGAAAAGCTCGCGATATTTTGAAAGTGAGAGAACGTCTTTATATGGGTCAACGCCCTTATCGTCCAGCATATCAAGAGATATGAGGTGGTTACCAACCTCGTCAGACGGATAAGAGAGCATTAATACAACCTTTTTTGCACCTTTAGCAATGCCGCGCAGGCAGATTGCAAAGCGGTTGCGGCTGAGAATGGGGAAGATAACACCAACGGTTTCTCCGCCAAACTTTGCCTTAATATCATCAGCAATGTCATCAACAGTTGCATAGTTGCCCTGTGCTCTTGCAACGACAGCCTCTGTCATGGCCACGATGTCCTTGTCGTTAAATTTAAAACCGTCGTCCTCGGCGGCTTCCAGAACGGAAGAGGTAACAATCTCGACGATATCGTCGCCCTCTTTAATAATGGGCGCTCTGACACCGCGTGAAACCGTGCCTATCATGCGACTCATATAAAACAACTCCTTTTATAATAGAAAAATGTGAATTTAAGAGTACTAATTTTTCCGACAGTAAATTATATCATTATATTGTGCAGTTTTCAATATTTTTTTACAAAAAATTTGATTTTTCACAAAATAAAAAACGGTTAAAGCAAATTAACCGTTTTTAGAGGATTTTATTTTCCCGTGCTGCCAAAGCCGCCCTCACCGCGTTCCGTTTCGTCAAGAACGTCGGTCTCGGTGAAACTTACTTCCATAAACGGCATAACTACAAGTTGTGCAATGCGTTCGCCGTTGTTAATTGTCTTAACCTCAGAGGAATCGTTGTGAATAAATACAATGTATTCACCGCGGTAGTCCGAATCAACAACACCAACGCAGTTTGCAGGGCGAAGACTTTGCTTGGTGGCAAGACCGCTGCGCGCAAAAATTGCACCGAAATAACCTGTAGGGAGTGCCGCGGCAATCCCCGTACCGATTTTTGCGGATTTGTGTGGCTCAATAGTCAAACTGTCACAGTCAAGACAAGCATATAAATCATAGCCTGCGGCAAATTTTGAACCACGTGTGGGAATTACGGCATTTTCTTTCAGTTTTTTAATTTTAATATCCAAAGCAATTCTCCTAATCCTTTTTTATAATTTAATTATACATATTTATCGCAAAAACGCAAGGCAAAAACACATACTTGTTTTATAAGGAGATTTATTATATAATATACTTTAATGAACACCTGGAGGGAAATTATGTATTCTTTTGACGCCAAGAAAACAGCTTTAGAATGTGTAAAGTGGATTAGAGAATGGTTTTCTCTTAACGGAGACGGCTGTAAGGCCGTTATCGGTATATCAGGCGGAAAGGATAGCTCTGTAGTTGCGGCCTTGTGTGTTGCCGCACTGGGCAAAGAACGCGTTTTAGGTGTGCTTATGCCCCAGGGCGAGCAGTTTGATATTAACTATTCACAAGAGCTTTGTAAAGAGCTTGGCATAGAAAGTGTAACGGTTAACGTAAAGGGCGCCATTGATGCGATTTTGGCCGAAATGGACGGCAAGGTCGAGCTGACAAATCAAACTCGCTTTAATCTGCCGCCGCGCGTGCGTATGGCAACGCTTTATGCCGTTTCGCAATCGGTTAACGGCAGGGTGGCAAATACCTGCAATCTCTCTGAGGATTACGTTGGATATTCAACAAAATTCGGTGATATGGCAGGCGATTTCAGTCCGCTTTCGCGCCTCACGGTTTTTGAGGTTAAGGAAATCGGAAGGGCCCTTGGGCTTTCCGAAAAATTCATTGAAAAGCCGCCTATTGACGGTCTGTGCGGTAAAACAGATGAAGACAATCTTGGTTTTACCTATGCGGTTCTCGACAGATATATTCGTGAGGGTGTAATCGAAAACGAGGATACAAAAAATAAAATCGACCGTATGCACCGTCAAAACGAATTCAAGCTTAAACCCATGCCGTGTTTCCCATTTGAACCCGAAAAAACGGAGGTGTAATATGCCACAGTATAATATAGCCGACCTTACGGTTGAGATGAACTTTGAGGGCGAGCTTTTATCTGCCCGTGCCGAAGCTTACAAAGCAACTGACGTTAAAGAAACTGATATTGTAGTTGTTCGCAACGAAGAAAGCATCAAGTCTTCTGCCGAAAAGTATCCGCATCTTACCCTTGATGAGTGCGAGTATATGCATATGGGCTCGGATTTTTATAGTAAGCTGATTGATTTTGACGGTATGATGCTTCATGCGTCGGCCGTTGTAGTCGATGGAAAAGCCTACCTGTTTTCTGCGCACAGCGGTACCGGAAAGTCCACCCATACTTC
>CALDPI010000039.1 GCA_937912045.1 uncultured Clostridia bacterium | reverse complement strand
TTCAGCAATAGGGTTAATATTTGATAAACCACCTGCACGGAAGAACATTTCGCCAACAGGAAGTGTGGTATGCCCACCACCGCCGTAAACATTTATAAGGCGGTCGTTCTCGATTGCATCTGCCATAAGAGAAGCTGCTTTTTTAATATTATCTTCCTGAGTAGAATTTACCTTTTCAAGGTTTTCAATAATGGCTTTATAGTATCCGAAATCATTCATTTTTTAGTCCTCCTTTTTTAGTACACGACGATAATTTCTGCCAATGTTGTCCCAAAGTTCAATAGGGTCTTTTGCGGCAACAGATGTACCGTAACCGCCACGATATGTCCAGGTAGCAAGACGGTCAACACCTAATTCCTCGTACATATCAACAACCCTGTCAATTTGCGCAAAATCATCAGGGCGCTTGTTGTAACCCATAAGCCAACGTTCACTTTGCTTGCCGTATTTTTTAGCCATTGCGACCGTTCTCTCGGTTATTTCACGGAAGAAACTTTCCGGCAATGACCAGTTGATGATCGTAGTGGAGAATACGTCGAAATAAGGACAGGAGGCCACCATATCCCAGTTGTCATAACCTCTTAGTTCTGTTACATAGTAACCGTTTAAGGTTGCGTGAACACAACAGGTGATTTCAAGATCGGGGTTATACTCTTTAAGTGCCTTCGATGTGTCAGAAAGGGTAAAGAGCGCTTCACGCCAACGGAACTGCTTAACATCATCATTCATAAATTTAGGCATTTCGTAGCCGTAGTATTCTTCGAACTTCTTCATGCATTCAGGACAGCGGCAAGCCCAATCGTCACCGGCACCGCCTGTGATAGATGCGTAAGATTTAGGATAGGCATAATGTGGTTCATCCCAGAAAAAACCGTCAACCTCGGTGTTCTTTGCGATTTTAAGACAGATATTCTTGAAATAATCGCGGAAAGAATTTGTGTTGAAGCAAGCGGCATTAAGTACTTCGCCTGTGTAAGCAGATACCTGACGGTGATGAATATTGTTCTGCAGGAATAAGCTTACCTGCTCGCCACCGAAATATTTACCGATACCCCAAGGGTCCGCAATAACGCGAAGCCCTAAATCGTGAGCTGCTTTTACAATATTGTTGATATTAGGGAACCAGAAGTCCATATCAAATTCTGTGATAGCAAGGATAACTGTATCACAGCCGTGGTCCTTCATCTCCTTAAAATCCTCAATTGCGTGCTCTACATAGTTCATTCCGTAGTAGCTGACTGCTGTGTGTTTGATTGCCATAGTATCGTTCTCCTTTAAATATTGATTTGCGTTTTTGACGCATAGGTATTACCCTCAAAGCTTATCCGACGAAGCGGCATCGCGGTTTCTTCTCCAAACCCACTGAACTCAGACCAGGTAAAGCTGACAGCTCCACAGGTTTTTGACAGTAATAGATAATCGCTCATTTGAAATCGCCCTAAATCAATAATAAACTGCAATAAAACAGAAACAAACTCACTATTCAACGAAAAAGGTGGATTATTCAACGGTTGAATTGTACGATTGTTGTGTTATAATGATAAAGAGGTGAATAAAATGTTGTATGAAGGTAATAATCCTATTTTGCAAATTATCGGTGTTGAGCATATGTGTTGGGAAGGCGGCACTTTTGATGTAAAAGCACGCGAATATTCGGCATTAGCATTTAGAATAAGCGGCAACGCAGATATCAAATGCGACGGTAACGAATATCATATAAATACAAATGATATTTTATATCTTCCGCAAAATATGAAATATTCGGCAGAATATACTGACACGGAATTGTTGGTTATTCATTTTGTTACATTAAAAAACGATAGCGACGCGGAGGTGTATTCGCTGCAAAATGTCGAGCAAATCTACAAGCTGTTTTTGAGCACTCTTGGTATTTGGAAGAATAAAGAACCGGGATTTCATATCTATACATTTTCGCAGCTTTATATGATTTTAGGCGTAATACTGGAAAAAAGCACTAAAGTAAATCAGCCGCAGCACTTTTTGGATGCAATATCGTTCATCAATTCCAATTACAGAAACGGTGCGCTAAGCATTGACAGGATCTGCGCCGAAGCAGGAATCGGTGCAACGCAGTTCAGACAGCTGTTCAAAAAATATTATCAAGAGATATAAGGAAGTTCAGTATTGCGTCGTCTCACCTATATATGATAATGAAAAATTCGGTAATGTTACAGTGGCAGTTATTGTTC
>CALDPI010000038.1 GCA_937912045.1 uncultured Clostridia bacterium | reverse complement strand
CGATGACTTGGTGATCTCAGCAACCGACTCTGTTAAGGTGTTCCACTCATTACACGCAGGACACTTTCCAAGCCACTTGGCCGATTCATAACCGCAGTTTTCACACACATAAATACTTTTGATTTTTGAAGCCATACAATCACTCCCCATTTCCCAACTCAATACTATTATAATAATCAATTATACCACAAAAAATAGAAAATGCCATCTTTCTTTGATAATTTTCATCTTTTAATAGCTTAAGTTCCTGGGGATTGCTGATAAAACCACACTCCACGATGGTTGCAGGTATCGTTGCATTCCTCAAAATATAAATATTTTTTGTACCCTGTTTTATAATTCTATCATTTTTCGGTTGCAAAAGTTCTCTTATTATCCCCTGAATTGAATTAGCAAGAATATCTGAGCTTTCAACCTTTGGTGCAAAGAATACCTGCGCGCCCTCAGCGCTTGACGAGGTAAATTTATTCATATGTATGCTGACAAAAATTGCATCGGGATTTTCTTTCATTACTTTTAATCTATTATAAAGGTCGCTTGATTTCTTGGTTTTTTTGCCGTTATCGCTCTCGGTCGACACATCCGACTCTCTTGTCATTTTAACTTCAAAACCGAAATACCGCAAAAATTCTTTAAGATTTTGGGCAATCTTTAGGTTGATGTCCTTTTCGGTTGTGCCATCAGAGGCAACTGCCCCTCCGTCAAACCCGCCGTGGCCTGCGTCGATAATCACGGTTTTCTGTTCATTAATTTTTTTACTAAGTACCATTTTTACGATATCGTCATAATTATATGAAACTGATATTATTAGCGTAAATAATAAGACAAGAGAAAAAAATATTAAGAAGCCTTTTTTCATAATACCACCTCTATGATATTACTACTTAAAGAAAAATAAAATTATGATATAAAAAAGCAGCAGAAAAAACTGCTGCTTTTTATTAGTTACTAGGGATTATTGTTATTGCGATATCCTTTGACCACTTTGGCGGATTTAAAATAATCTTTTTATCAAAAACACCAGACTCTTCTTTTTTAACAATCACACCCGAGCGTGTGTCAATGTATTCAATATGATACTTCCCGTTCGAAAAACAGAATGAAAGACTTTCATTCTCGAAGTCAATCACATCTTCACGCGTGAGCGGAAGATAATTATTATCGTAAAGCCATAAATATGCATAATCATTGCCGCGATATCCGATAATACCCATTCTGTGATTACTGAAATTAATTCTTTCTGACGATATATATTCTAAATTTACGTCGTTCCACGGGATTTTATCAGACATTTGCTTAAGTGCATAATAAGCCCTATGGCCGCCAAATTTGTGGATTCGCTCCCACCACCAGCTCATTCCAGTACCGGCTCCTCCGCCCATAAGACCGGACCAACAGCCTTGATGGAATTCAAGTAAGTCATCACTTATTTTATTATTTAGAATTTGCGGTGAGCCCTCAACGCCTGTTTCTCCAAGTATAATAGGTTTATTGTATGATTTATAACTTGTGTTTAGCAACGCGCCGAGCTGTGATATGCTGAGCGGATTGTACTGATGATAAAAAATAAAATCACAGTATTTTGCAAAAGCAGGCATCATATTGGGATAAGCAGTGCTGTTAGAAACAAGGTGATTATATGAATCTTGTGACTTGGTGAATTCGGTTATTTCTTTTACCCAGGTCAAAACCTCGTCAATTCTGCCCTCCGCAACACCGTTTGTAAAGTCAATTTCATTAAAAAGTTCCCAGCAAAGTATGCTTTCAGCATATCCAAAACGCGAAACGACGTAACGAATATAATTTTTAAACGCTTCAATACATTCTGCGTTTGAAAAGAAATCGGCAGGATTTTCAATAAATCCGCCACGCGTTACGTTCCACACGCTGTCGCAAAAACGAGCATTTGCTCCCGTTGTTGCCTCACAGTGTGGAGTGAACACAAAGGATATATAAAAACCAAGTTCATTTGCAGTATCAAAAATGAGGTCCCACATTGCTGAAGAATCCTGACGCATAACGTTAGGAGCAGCTTTAAGCCTTGAGCCTGTATCAATGAAATCCCAAATTCGTATATAGTTTGCGCCGTTATCCCCCAAACTTTTCATTTGGTCAATCATATACTGTGCAAATCCCACCTTATTGGTTGCCGGGTCGTTCCAGCCAATATTCTGGCCGATTAATGTAAAAGGTTTACCATCCGGCGTTGCAAAAACACGCCGCTGTTTTGGTTCAATAATTGCCAAACGAGAGGAGTTTACGGACTTGTTTACAACAATAGAAGCAGAAAGTGTATCGACAAATTCGCCTTCTATTTTCATGTTTAAAGTGTAGTTCCAAACGCCTTCCTCGGTCGGTTTTACGCGTATGCGAAAACAAGGTGCTTTTTCTGTTCTTCCCTCTGGGCCCCAGGCCTTAAGCGACATCTCCTCTAAAAAAGCATATTCTTCAAAATAGAAAGCAGAGGTCTTAATCACTTTGCCGCTTTCAGATACCATACTAAACGTGATATCTATGTCCTGCGCTTTATACACGTTCAAATGCTCAGGAATTTGCGGCAGAGACATCTCAAACTCTAAAAGCGAAAAGGTGGTTGGAGTGTTTGTTATAGGTCTAAAATCTTTGATTTTGCCGTTTTTACCGCATAAAATATTTGCACTCATCAAACACCCTCCTTATAACTTAGTTATCGCCAAAGCAACATCGATTGTCCATTTTGGCATTGTTATGGCTGTTTGCTCATTCTTAACAGTTATTATCTCTGTCGATAGGACATCGCCGGTTAGAGAATTAATCCATTTAACGCCATACTCACCGTCCGAAACACAAAGCTTTAATATTTTCTCGTTTTCAAAGGAGATAACGTCTTCACGCATAACAGACCAAAGGAAATTGTCATACATCCATAAATAAGCATACGTTTCACCACAATAGCCCATAAGACTTATTCTGTTGTGTGTTGTTTTTACACTTTCCTCAGTAACAGTTTTCATATTCACATCATCAAACGGAATAAGCTTTGAAAAATCTGATATCGCCTTAAAACACCACTCGCTTTTAGTATCATAGATTTCTTTTTGGTTTTTGTTAAGGCATGTACCAGCTCCACCACCCATCAGACCAACCCAGTTGTTCTGGTTAAGGTCAAATAAATCACTTGTGAATGCGCCACCTGCCCACTTTGCACGGGCACCCGTAACACCCGAATTGCCAATTAAAACAGGCTTTTCAAAGGCGCGACGAGAGTTATTTTGCATCTCAATTATCATTCCGTGACCGGAGGAATTGCACTGATGATATGAAAGAATATCTAAAAGCTTATGAAAAGCAGGCATTATATTAATAATGAGAATACTACAGGAAACTAAATGTCCATAGGAATCGTTTGATTTAATAAACTCAATCACTTTAGAAATCCAGGTTTTGATTTCTTCAAGCTTGCCCTTCCACATGGCGCCGGAACGGTCAATTTCGTTCATAATCTCAAAGGTTAATACATATTCGGAATATGCATAACGAGAAAGCACATAGCGAACGTACTCAAGAAATGCGCTTGTTGTGCACTCATCTGTAAAAAATTCGGTTGGGTTATCAATATAACCGCCGTTATCCTTGTGCCAAATTTCGTTTTTAAAAGTTCCGGACTCTTTCATAGGAACCTCTGAAAAGTCTGATAAAACAAAAGTGATATATATACCGAGTTCTTCTGCGAGCTTAAAAATCGCATCCCAAAGCGCAGACGTTCTCTGATTCATCAATAAAACGCCACACCTCAAAGAAACACCGTTTTTCATATTATCAATAAATCTGATATGATTAACGCCGTTTTGCGCAAGTCTCTTCATTTTATCAGCAATATCTTTTACATATGAATTCATATCTTCAATTTTTTCAAAACAGGAGAAATTACCGCCGATTAATGGCATAAGGACGCAATCTTTTGTCATAAAAACCTGTTTTCTGTTAGGTTCGACCGAAAGAATCTTTGAAGTTTTTGTGCTATTTTCAATTTTGATACTGCCGTCAACGGTATCAACAGGCTCATCGTTTATATAAAGAGTGAGTTTAAAAGCGAAAACGCCCGCAGCCTGCGGCATAACGCGTATGCGAAAGCAGGGCGGCACTTCTATGAGATGATTTAGGCACATATCATCGCTAAAAGCAAATTCTTCAAAATAAAATGCATCGGTATGTATGCCAGCCATTTCGAAGGTGAAACGTACATCGTGAGAGTTATATACATTTGCGTTTTCAGAAAGCGGTGGCACATCAACCTGAAGTTCCAAAACGGTAAAGGTCTCTACCCTATCAGATACTATTTTCAGGTTATTTATTTTTCCGTTAATACCGTTTAAAAAATTGTTTTTTAATAAAATATTACTCATAAAAAGCACCAGCTTTATAAAAAGCGGCCGTCTTACAAGCGGCCGCTTTCTGCGTTAATTTCTTGTAATAGCTACAACAACATCTTTAGTCCACGTGGGCATTGTAAAGTTAAGATATCCGTCTTCAGTTGTAATAACTTCTTTCTTTATACTTACACCTGTCCAGGTATTAACCCAACGGACGTAATAGGTTCCATCGTTAAGTATAACGCTTGCCGTTTCGTTCTTGAAGGTGGTTTCTTCTTGATTTTTGTAGGTAAACTTATTGTCATAGAACCAGATATATGCATAATCTTTTCCGCGGTAACCGAGTGCTTCAATTTGCTCGTTACTTGGTGAAGTGGTATTGGTGTTCACCATAAACATATTCTTGTCATTCCAAGGAATTTCCTTTGAAATTTCGGAGACAATTTGATAGCACCACTGACCGCCGATTTCGTTAAGGTTACCCCACCACCAGTTCATTCCTGTGCCGGCGGCGCCACCCATAACACCAAGCCAGTTGCCTTGATGTATAACGGTTAATTCTTTTGCTCCGCCGCCAAAAGCCTTCCTCGGCTGACCTTGGAGACCAAACTCTCCAATAACAACAGGTCGTTTGTATTCTTGCCAGGTAGCCTTAATAAAGCTGGCAACGGTTTCGAGGTCGTTATAGTTATAATAGTGGTAATTTACAAAATCAAAAACATTGTATGATGCCAAAGGATTTTCAAAATCCGCAACGCTTGTGGAAACAAGATGATTGTATGAGTCATAGCCTCTTACACATTCTGTTATTTCCTTCATCCAAGCACGGAGTTCTTCATACATCTTTGCCTGACCTGCACTTGAAAGGTCAATTTCGTTTACAAGCTCCCAGGTGAAGATGTTTTCAGAATATCCCCAACGAGAAACAATATATCTCACATATGCCTTAAACGCGTCAATCGTCTTTCTGTCGGTGAAAAACTCCTTAGCATCAGTGATATAGCCGCCTCTGTTTTGATGCCACACACTTGCATCAAAGCGAGCGTCAGACCCGGTTTGACTCGTTTCACCGTGCTGTGTCAAAACAAAGCAAATATAAATGCCCATATCCTCGGCTGATTCAAAAATATAGTCCCACATTTTTGAAGAGCCCTGATTCATTTCATAAACACCGGCTTTAATTCTTGAGCCGCTATCAAGGTAATCCCATATACGAGTGAAATTAGCACCGTATTCTGCGATTGTTCCCATCTGATTAACAAGATACTGTCCAAAACGTGTAGTCTGAGCGATAGGCTCGTTCCATGCAATGTTTTCACCTACAGGAATATAATAATCTCCTGAAACGGTTATAAAGTTCTGTTTGCGTATGGGTTCGACCTTGAGGAGATTAGAGCCGTTTGCGTTTTTTGCGACATTAATATATCCGCTTAAGGAATCAACTTCCTTGCCCTTTATTGTGGCTGTTATCGTGAAATCCCAGGTTCCGGCACCCTGCGGGCTTACGCGGAAACGGAAAGATGGCGCCTTTCCGGTTGGTTTGTTTAACTGACCGGCATCGGTCATACCATATTCCTCGTAATAAAAAGCGTCAGCTAAAATCTCTTTGCCGTTTGAACCCTTCATTTTTATTGAAATATCAACGTCAGATTCTTTATAAACATTGAGACCTTCGGGTATAGGAAGATTAAACTCAAACTCAAGCATTTTGAAAGCAGTAATTTGCGAAGTCAAAACCTTGAAATTTGTTAGTTTTCCGTTTTTGCCTTTGAGCGCAGCGCTCTTTGAGTTAAGAGCGCCGGCATCAGATTTGGTTATCTCTCCATCAACAACACCGTTTGTACTGAGCTCTGTTTTAGATGAAGTATCTTTGTTGCTTGACGGTTTTGAAGAGACCTCAGAGCTTGTATTCTCTTGTGATGAAACATCGGAAGATGCGTTATCACTTGAGGTTGTTATCTCACTGCTCGAAACAGGTTTAGATGATGAATCATCAGGGGTTGCAGGTTTACAACCAGAAAGCAGCAAAACAACACAAATAGCCAAGCAAATTGCGCGTAAAACGAAATTTTTATAATTATTTTTCATTGTTATTTCGCCCCTTTCACAGTATTTTTACGATTTTTAATCACAATTAGTACTACGACAACAAAAGCAACTATCAACAGTGCGACTGCACCGACCAAAATCCAAATCCACAAATTATTTGTAGCGGCAGGTGCTACATCTGCTGTTTTATTGCTGCTATAAATTTCGTAAGGTACCTCGTAGGTTTTAGCATACGTCAATGCTTCTGACGGGTCTTCCACGAACAACTTAAAGCCGTCAACAAGCTTTGCGGTTGCAGTTTCTGCATTATAAACAAAGCCGAAGGCATAAGCGCCGATTTCCTTAACCTTTGAAGAAAGCTTGACAGATTTAAGATTGTCGCACTCATAAAATGCAAACATACCAATTCTGGTAACAGAGTCAGGAATGGTGATTTCGGTCAAGCTGGCACAGCCATAGAAAGCACTGTCACCTATTGAAGTGATTCCGTCGGAAATAGATACAGAAAGCACGTCACAGTTTGCAGCAATCCAAGGTGCAACCTCTTCATAGTCGCTCATTTTACCTGTTCCCTCAATAACGAGTTTTCCGTCGTCATAGAATTTCCAGGTTACAGAATCGCCACACACGCCCTCTGCCACAGGAACAGGTTCTGTGTTTTCGGTGGAGGAATTGTCCGAATTGTTGGTTTCCTCTTCAGTAGCATTGTCCTTAAGAGGATTCTTTTTCTTTTCTTCCCAACCCCACGGGTCGCCTCTATCAACACCGGTGAATGGATTTTTCGGCGGCTCATATATAACTTCCTTACGCTCGTTAATTTTCATCTTTGGAACGTTTGGAACAACGCCGGCCTCAACATCCTCTGTAGTGACAACGGCAATATTGGCAAGACTGTAGCTTCCCACGCCTACCGTGGACACCAGTCTGATTTGGTTGGCAACAAAGGCATCATCTTCTGTAATATTAGACTTATAGTCAATGGATTTGAAAGCGGTAAGCGGGACCTCTATTCTATGCCACTCGCCATCTCTGACATCAAGCGGCAAATCAATTTCTGCGGTGTAGTAAGTAACACCGCTTGCAGTCATAAACTGGAGATTGAGTTGTGACATAGTATTGTTGGCTTTATCTGCCTTAAACCAAAGCTCAACAAGCTCATTCTTTGAAAT
>CALDPI010000037.1 GCA_937912045.1 uncultured Clostridia bacterium | reverse complement strand
ACATCTTTGACAACAACGCTCTTCTTATTAAGCTACTTGGGCATATATATTAACGGCAAACCGTTAAAGGCTTTTAAGCTTGCTCTTTATGCGGTAAACAGCGTTACTTACAACCTTTTCGGACACCTCAAGTTGACGGGCAATTTCCATACGGCTGTAGTTGTGCAAATAGAGCATAAAAACTTTATATTCCAAACGGGATAAAACCGACTTGATATTATCCTCAAGAAGTGAAACATCCTCGTTTTCAATAACAATATCCTCAGGAGATGCGTGTGCAGAAAGACAGTTAATATCTTCAATATTGACAAGCATGTCCTTCGGTATATGTTTTTTGCGCGCCTGTGAGCGAATTACCGAAATGATACCTCTGTCAATGCAAAGTTGGGCAAAAGTTGTGAATGATGAAAGCTCGGGAGTAAAATTCTTTATAGCAAGAAACAACGAAATGATACCCTCCTGCACAAGGTCATCCATCTCAATAGCTCCGTTATAAAACACGGACGCGCGTGACTTAATAAGACCCATGTATCTGCGCAAAAGAGCAACACTCGCATCGTGATTATTATTCTTTGATAATGATGCTAAGTCATTATCCGACAAATTTTCGTACATTTCAACAAAATTTATTCCCAAAACAGCACCATTATTAAATATTTTGAACTTGCTAATATAATAACTGATTAAAAATCAAAAGTCAAGCATAATTTTATATTATGTACTATTTTACAACTGTTAATATTTTACAAGTAAAAGTTGACAGGATTGTTTTGGTGCGTTATTATTTAATTAGCACCATTTAATTATTGTACAGGAGGAAAAATAATGGTTGAAAAGTTATATAAAGAATGGTTGGAAAATGCTACCGACGATGCTGACGTTGCAAATGAGCTTAAAAGCATTGAAGGCGATTTTGAAGCAATTAATGATAGATTTTATAAAGACCTTTCCTTTGGCACAGGCGGTCTTCGCGGCGTTATAGGCGCCGGTACAAACCGCATGAATATTTACACTGTTGGCCGTGCAACACAGGGTCTTGCCGAATACGTTAATTCCGTTTCCGAAAACGGTTGCGTTGCCATTGCATATGACAGCCGCATTAAATCCGATACCTTTGCAAAGCACGCTGCAGCAATTTTGGCTGCCAACGGGGTTAAGGTTTATATTTACAAAGAGCTTATGCCCACACCTATGCTCTCTTTTGCCGTGCGCCACTTGAAGTGCGACGCAGGTATCGTTATTACCGCCAGTCACAACCCCGCAAAATATAACGGATTCAAGGCATACGGTCCCGACGGCTCACAGCTGAATCTTGAAGCCAGCGAATACGTTCTTTCCATAATGAACAAGGTTGATATCTTCAGTGGTGTCAAGAAGATTGACTTTGAAGATGCTGTTAACGACGGCTTAATCGAATATATTGGTGATGACGTTATTAATGCGTATCTCGATAACGTTCAATCACAGCTTGTTAACAAAACCGTTTGTGCTGAAAACGACATTAAGATTATATACACTCCCCTGCACGGCGCCGGAAATAAGCCTGTTCGTGCAATCCTCAAGCGCATCGGTCTTAACGACGTAACGGTCGTTCCCGAGCAGGAAAAACCCGACGGCAACTTCCCCACTGCTCCCTATCCGAATCCAGAGCTTCGCCAGCCGTTTGAATGCGCTCTTAAGCTCGCTGAGAAATTAAACCCCGACCTTTTACTTGCAACCGACCCCGACTCTGACCGTGTTGGCATTGCAGTACCTAATGGCAATGAATACGTACTTTTAACGGGTAACCAGGTTGGCGCTTTGCTCCTCAACTATATTCTTTCTCAGAAAAAGTCGATGGGCCTTCTTCCACAAAACCCCATCGCTGTTAAGACAATAGTTACAACAGAGCTTTGTCAAAAAATCGCCGACAAATACGGTTGTGAGCTCATAAACACGCTGACAGGCTTCAAGTTTATTGGTGAACAGATTGGAATTTTAGAAGCAAAAGATGAAGAATACCGTTATCAGTTCGGATTTGAAGAGAGCTACGGCTATCTTTCGGGCGGATATGTTCGCGATAAGGATGCCGTTAACGCTTCAATGCTCATTTGTGAGATGGTTTGCTACTATAAGACACAAAACAAGAGCATTTTGACTGTTTTAAACGATTTGTATGACGAATTTGGGTATTACCACAATACGCAGGTCAGCTTTACCTTTGAGGGTCAATCAGGAATGCAAAAGATGGCAGAGATTATGAAAACGCTCTGCAACGAACCGCCTAAGGCAATCGCAAACTACGCTGTGACCGCTGTTGCTGATTATATTGCCTCTGTCCGCACTGACACAGCAAGCGGTGAAAAGAGCAGAATTACCCTGCCAAAATCGGACGTTTTGGAGTTTGTGCTTGAGGGAGGAAACTCGGTTATCATACGTCCCTCAGGAACGGAGCCGAAAATCAAGGCTTACATTTCAAGCATCGGCACCAGCATGGACAATGCAATCCAAATTTCTGACGAAATAATTAAATCCGTAAAAACTATACTCGGAGTTGAATAGAAAATAAGGGAGCAGATAACTGCTCCCTTATTTTTTTAGTTTGTTGCTTGTGATGAAGTTGCTGCTGCAGAGCTTGTTTGTGCTGTGCTTGTGGTCGGTGCTGCCGATGAAGTGTTAGCTGCGCCCGAAGAGGTGCTTGCCGCACTTGATACAGGTGCGTCAACAACAATATCTCTTATAGAACCCTTATGAGTTGTACAGGTTTTCTTATCGGTCTTTTTATACCAGCCGACGCCTGTCGTAGTGCAGTTCTTGGTTGCGAGCAGACCGGTTTCGGTACAGTAATATCTTCTTTCAACATATTTACTGTCGTTAAACTTAGCAGAGGCAATTCCGGAATGCACCTTGGACATTACCTGTCCCCAGAGCTTACGGGCAAGGCCCGACTGACTGATAACACCGTTGTTATCATAGCCGTACCAGCAGGACGCAACGTAATGCGGAGTGCCGCCGACAAACCAAATATCGTTTGTTTCGGATGAAGTACCTGTTTTTGCAAATATCTTCATATGTGGAACGTAGCCCGCGGCACCTGCACCTGTACCACCATCTCCGTATACAACATTCTGCAACATATGGTTCATAATCGTTGCGGTGTCCTCACCAATAGCGGCAACAGGATTTGTCTTCTTCTCAAGAATAACCTCACCGTGCTGGTCGGTTATCTTTGTATAGAAGGACGGCTCATAATAGTAACCTCCGTTACCGAAAATTGCATATGCTGCCGCAGATTCAAGCGTTGTAACACCGCCGTTTGTACCGCCGAGTCCCATCGGGGCAAGGTCGATATCCTGCGGATTGTTAAGGTGCTTCATACCCAATTTTTCGGTCAAAAACGCGTAAGAATTTTTGGGTGTCATTTCGTTGACAAGCATTACGGGAATTGTGTTAACAGAGCGCTGTAATGCATATGCCGCAGTAATGTTGCCCCAATAACCGCCATACCAGTTTTTAGGCGACCACGTGTTATTGTTATAGCTTTTGCGTGTGTCGTTCACAAGTGAAGAATAGGTTATGAGATTCTTTTCAATGGCGGGTGCGTACGCGGCAATAGGCTTCATTGTTGAACCAGGCTGACGCGGTGAAGAGGTTGCACGGTTGAGACCGCGGTTTTCTTTCTTTTCACCTAAACCGCCTGCAATTCCGACAACGTGGCCTTCATAATCCATAACCGTTATAGAGCCTTGACCAAGCTCACCCGTTTTTGAATTTTTGGTTCTTACAGATTCGTTATAGAACACCGATTCAACAGCCGACTGAACCTTCGGGTCAAGCGTGCAATAAATTTTATATCCTCCGTTATATACGTTTGTTGAGGCGTGTGTTTTGTCAATGTCGTAAAGCTCAGACAGGTCGTTTGCAACCTGTTCAATCAAGGCGTCAACAAAATACGAATATATTTCCTGATTCGAAGCGGTCTGTGCGTTGGCAATGATGTTTACCTCTTCGTCAACAGCCTCTTTATACTCTTCTTTAGTAATTAACTTAAGCTCGAGCATTTTATCAAGAACCAAAAGCTGTCTTTGACGGTTGTTTTTCGGATTTTTATCGGGGCGGTAATATTCCGGACTCTTAACAATCGATGCCAAGACTGCACTTTCGGAAATTGTGAGGTCCTTTGCAGATTTACCGAAATAGTAGTTGGAAGCAACCTCAACTCCGCAGCGACCGCCGCCGAGGTTTATAACGTTCAGATAACATTCAAGAATGGTATCCTTGTGGTATTCCATTTCGAGCCTGCGAGCACGCATAATCTCACGGACCTTACGCATTGCGTTCTGGTCGGTATCCATTGTGAGATTCTTAACTAGCTGCTGCGTGATTGTCGAACCGCCGAACTTTGAGGAAAAATTCAAAAATTCGTTGGCAAAGGCATACACAGTGCGTTTCCAGTCAACGCCGTCATGGTCGTTAAAGCGCTCATCCTCGATGGCGATGAAAGCATCACCCAGATGCTTTGGCATATCGTTAAAATCGACCCAAATGCGATTCTCGCCGCCGTGAATACGCTTATATTCGGTGTATTCACCCGTTTTCTTGTCCTGTACATATATTGTAGTAGTAAAATTAAGAACAAGGTTATCAAGGTCTTCGGGCAATGAATCATCAATAAAACCAAAAACATATACAGCAAAAGTGGCAACAACCAAGCTGACGGTAATGATTCCAATCAAGAATACCGTAAGGATTGTTGTTGTGATTTTCTTTTTGCGCGATACAGCGGTTTTTGCGGGTGCGTGCTCAACATCAGCATTTTTCTGAGCACCGACAGTTGAAAAACTGTTAAGGTCAAAACTGCCGCCTTCGTTAGAATTTACATTTTCATTAAAATCGTTCTCAGCCATATGGCTACCTCCTATTCAATGAAGTTGTGAAGATATTATACCATATTTTTCAGAAAATGGGGTTACAATATTGTATCTTTTAAAAAATTAACAATTTGCTTAAATTTATGCAGATTGGGAAATAATATGTACGGTGATGTATTTTGAAAACAAAGCTTATAATTTCCATAGTAACAATTATCATAACGATTTCTGCTATTGCGTCGATAAATTCATATGCGGAAGGAAGAGTTAACAAAATCAAAGCCTCTGCCCCATACGTGCTGAAGCAACGCGATAATCACGTTGCCGTATATAAGCTTGATGAAATGGTGCGCGAGTTTAAAGACGTAAATTATAGTGCGCTACCCGAATATGACAGAAATATGCTTAAAAAAGGTATTGAATTTCAAACGCTTGAAGAAATATACAGCACGATTGAAGATTTTGATGGATAAACAATAAAGACACCGTCCGAGGACGGTGTCTTTTGCTTTAGAGTTTTACGGTTGCTGTATCGCCTATGTAATCTATTCGGTCACCGGTAGAATTAAGGCTATCAATAAATTCAAGATATGCTTCCTTGGAGGAAAAGGTCGGTTCAAACTCGGCAATTATCTGCTTTGCCTTTTTTGCATCGTCAGAAAGC
>CALDPI010000036.1 GCA_937912045.1 uncultured Clostridia bacterium | reverse complement strand
TTTATCAAAATCTGTAATAATATATAAGTTAAAGTATGCTATGAGGTGAAAAAATGAGCGACAACTGCAAAATGGCGGAGCTTTTACTGCCAAACATTGATAAAACACCCGAATATTATGAAAATATGTACCCCTCGCGCGACCTGCCCGAAGACGCACGCGTTACACGCATTGCGCCGAGTCCGACGGGCTATCTGCACCTGGGAACACTTTTTACATCACTCGTTAACCGCACAGCCGTGAACGGCAACGGTGTTTTCTTCACACGAATTGAAGACACCGACAAAAAGCGTGAGGTAGAGGGCGGCATTGCCGATATTATTGACGGACTCAACTATTTTGGAATTAAAATCGACGAGGGATATATAAGCGGCACAGAGGAAACAGGCGCATACGGCCCTTATAAGCAGAGTCTTCGCGCCGATATTTACAAGGCATACGTTAAGGACCTTATTAAGCGCGGTCACGCCTACCCCTGCTTCTGCACCGAGGATGAGCTCGCCGCCACGCGTGAGGAGCAAAACGCTCTCAAGGTTCGTACAGGCTACCACGGCAAGTGGGCTCGCCACCGCGACATTACTTATGAAGAGGCAAAGGCACTGATAGACGAGGGCAAGCCGTTTGTTATCCGTCTGCGCTCACAGGGTGATGAGGAAAAGCGCATTACCTTCACAGATGGCATTAAGGGTAAGATTGAAATGCCCGAAAACGATGAGGATTTTGTTCTTCTTAAGTCTGACGGTATTCCGACCTACCATTTTGCACACGCGGTGGATGACCATCTGATGCACACCACCCACGTCATTCGCGGCGACGAATGGATTTCTTCTGTTCCCAAGCATATTGAGCTTTTCCGCGTGCTTGGCTTCAAGGCACCGAAATACGCACACGTTTCCCCCATTATGAAGACCGAAAACGGTGCAAAGCGCAAAATTTCCAAGCGCAAGGACCCCGAGGCTGCGGTGCGTTATTTCATTGAACAGGGCTATGACGCCGACAGCGTTATTGAATATCTGATGACGGTTGCCTCCTCCGATTTTGAGGATTGGCGCCGCGCCAACCCGACAGCCGACCGCACAGCCTTCACACTCAACCTCAAGAAGATGAGTGTTTCGGGCGCGCTGTTTGACGGCGACAAGCTGCTTGACGTCAGCAAGCGCGTTGTGAGCGGTATGAGCTCGGAACAGGTTGTTTCTAAGCTATGCGACTGGGCAAAGGAATTTGACGGCGAGTTTTACACACTTCTCACACAGGACACCCAATACTCCAAGCGTGTTTTTGCCATTGACCGCGACTGTGCAAAGCCGCGCAAGGACATTGCAAAATGGAACGACGCCAAGGATTACTGCTCTTATATGTATGATGAGCTTTATACACCAGATTACACAATGCCCGAAAGGTTGGACACAAAAGATTGTGTTACCATTTTGCGTGAATATATAAAGACATACAGTCCAACCGAGGATAAAAACGAATGGTTCCGGCAAATTAAGGATATTTGCCCTGCTGCCGGCTTTGCGGCAGACACCAAGGAATATAAACAAAACCCCGACGCTTACAGGGGTAACCCCGGCGATGCGAGCACCATTATCCGCATTGCGCTTACAGGCAGACAGCAAACACCCGACCTTTGCAGCATTATGAACGTTCTGGGTTATGAACGATGCATAGCAAGGCTTTCTGCCGCAGCAGACTATCTGGAGGAAAAATAAAAATGGAAGAAATTTTGAACACTACCCCCTCTAATTTTATATTTGACGCTGTTGATTCCGACCTTGCGGAAGGCGTGTATGACAGGGTGCAAACCCGTTTCCCGCCTGAGCCAAATGGTTATCTGCACATTGGTCACGCCAAGGCAATCTGCATTGACTTCGGCACGGCCGAAAAGTATGGTGGCAGCTGCAATCTGCGTCTTGACGACACCAACCCCACAAAAGAGGATGTTGAATACGTTGACGCCATTAAAGAAGACATTGAATGGCTTGGCTTTAAGTGGGACAACGTTTTCTACGCTTCGGATTATTTTGATTATATTTACGAATGCGCATTAAAGCTTATTGATTTAGGCCTTGCATATGTAGATGAGCTTTCGGCCGACGAAATCCGCGAATACCGCGGAACGCTTACAGAGGCAGGCAAGGAAAGTCCTTACCGCAACCGCCCTGTGACCGAAACACGTGAGCTTTTCCGCAGAATGACCGAAGGCGAATTTGAAAACGGCAGCTTGGTGCTGCGTGCTAAAATTGATATGGCATCGCCAAATATGAATATGCGCGACCCCGTTATCTACCGCGTTATGAAGGCGCACCACCACCGCACAGGCGACAAGTGGTGTGTGTATCCGATGTATGACTTTGCACATCCGCTTTCCGACGCGCGAGAGGGCGTTACACACTCGCTCTGCTCTTTGGAGTTTGAAAACCACCGTCCGCTTTACAACTGGTTTTTAGAGGCGCTTTCCATTCCCACGCCGCCCAGACAGATTGAGTTTGCACGAATGAACCTCAACTACACCCTCACAAGCAAGCGCAAGTGCTTAAAGCTTGTGACAGATGGGCTTGTGTCGGGCTGGGACGACCCGCGTATGGCAACCCTTTGCGGTATGCGCCGCCGCGGTTATCCTGCAGAGGCCATTCGCGCCTTTGTTGATAAAATCGGTGTATCCAAGGCTAACAGCGTTATTGACTATGCACTTCTTGAGTCCTGCGTGCGCGATTATTTAAACGAAAACGCTGACAGGGCTATGGCGGTTTTGCGCCCCTTGAAAGTGGTTATCGATAACTACCCTGAAGATAAAACGGAATATATTGAGGTTGACATTAACCCCAATAAACCCGAACTTGGCAAGAAAAAGGTTGCCTTTACGCGCGAAGTTTATATCGAACAGGACGACTTTATGCTGAACCCTGTTGGCAAATATTTCCGTCTGTGCCCCGAAAAAGAGGTGCGTCTTAAGGGTGCTTATTACGTTAAATATGCATCACACGAAACAGATGAAAACGGCAACATCGTGGCTGTTCACTGCACCTACGACCCCGAAAGCTTTGGCGGCGAAACACCCGACGGCAGAAAGGTCAAGGGCACTCTGCACTGGGTATCTGCAAAGTATGCCGTTCCTGCTACTGTTCGCCTGTATGATCGTCTTTTCAACGTTTCCAACCCGTCCGATGAGGAGGGGGTTTCGAGCTTTGCAGACAACCTCAACCACGAGTCGCTCACCACACTTTCAGGCTGTATGCTTGAAGCCGACCTTGCAAGTGCAAAGGTTGGTGACCGCTTCCAGTTTATGCGCCAGGGTTATTTCTGCATTGATAAGGATTCCACACCCGACAACATCATTATAAACAGAACGGTTGCACTTAAGGATTCCTTTAAGGCGAGGTAGTATTATGACCGTTTATGATGTTTACCGTCTGATTGACGGCCGTTTCCCCTTTGATAGTGCCGCTGAATATGACAACGTTGGGCTGCTTGTGGGCGATATGAACGCGACTGTAAAACGGGCGCTTGTAACGCTTGACTGCACAAAGGCTGCCGCAGAAAAGGCTGTGGAATTAGGTGCTACCTTAATCATCACCCACCACCCTGTAATTTTTGACCCACTTAAAAGTGTTACGGCCGACAGTGTCGTGCATTTTTGCATACAACACGGCATAAGCGTTATTTCCGCCCACACAAATGTCGATATGGGACAGGACGGCATTAACGATAAGCTGTGCGAAATGCTCTCGCTTTTGGAAGTGGAGCCGCTTATGGCAGACGGATTTATGCTGCGGCGCGGTGTTTTGCCCTCGCCCTTGACGGCGGCCGAGCTTGCAAAGTGCTGTGAAACACTTTTCTCTATCCCTGTACGCTTCACAGACGGCGGCAAAAAAATCAAAACCGTTGCGGTTTGCTCGGGCTCGGGCGGTTCTATGCTCGACTCCGTTATGCCGCACGCCGACGCTTTCGTCACGTCTGACGTTAAGCATTCGCAGTTTATTGCGGCTGCAAACAACGGCTTTCCCATTTTTGACTGCGGTCATTTCAACACCGAGGACGTTATTGTTGAGCCTATTAAAAATTTGCTTTGTGAAAATTTGCCCGAAATCGAATTTTTCGCATTTCACGGCAAGGAAATATTAAATACCTGTGATTTTGGAGGTAACGTATGAAAGAACAGCTTAAAGCCATACGCGAGGAGGCTCTCTCGGCAATCGGCGGTGCCGCGGCGCTTGCCGAAATTGAAGAGCTCCGCGTTAAGTTTTTAGGAAAAAAGGGTGAGGTATCAAGCATTTTAAAGCAGCTTGGTCAACTCTCCGCAGAGGAGCGCCCTGTTGTCGGTCAGCTCGCAAACGAGGTCAGAAGCGACATTGACGGCGCGATTTCGGAGGCTAAAAAGCGTCTTGAGGCTGATGCGCTAAACCGAAAGTTAGCCGAGGAAACGCTTGACATTACTATGCCCGGCAAGGCAAAGAAGCTTGGTGGATTGCACCCCATCAACACTGTACTTAACGATATGATTGACATATTTCAGTCCATGGGCTTTGACGTTGTTGACGGACCCGAGGTTGAAACCGATTACTATAACTTCGAGGCGCTTAACGTTCCTGCTGACCACCCTGCAAGAGATATGCAGGACACCTTCT
>CALDPI010000035.1 GCA_937912045.1 uncultured Clostridia bacterium | reverse complement strand
CTAAAATATTACTTTTTCCTTGACCATTTTCACCAACAAAATAGACCTCTCTGTGAGAAAGGTCTATTGTATCATTTTTTATGTTGCGAAAATTATAAAACGTCTGATATAAAAAAGGCAATTTTAATCCTATTTTTTTAGTAATTCATTGGCATAATTACGTGGATGTAATCGCTAGCTGGTTCTGCTCTCATAATTACAGCTTTAGTAATGTTTGCTTCGTCGCCAGTTTCGTTGTCATTAATATTAAAATCAAAAACAACATTTTCTGAATCAATTACTTTTAAAGGTTCTGTTACGTAAGTAAAATTTAATGCCATAGAAATATCTTGTCCATCGTATCTACATGGAATTTCTTCATCAGCATTACCTAACTCTGTATCTGGAGAAACTAATTTTAAAACTCCCGAAGAAATTTTAAAAATAATTCTACTTACTTTTTTATCAACCATAATTGTTGTACGTTTTAAAGCAGCATCTAAATCTGATTTATTTACTTGAAAAGACATTGTTAAATTTTCTGGAATTACTTTTTGATAATTTGGAAATTGACGAGAAAAAATCTTCCCGCTTTAAAAAATTAACGGCAGCGGTAGAGGCGGTCGGCGGAATGTGCGCAAGGCTTGACCACCGCAACGCCGCAGACCTTGTGAAAATGCTGTGCAAGGCGGCGGAAAAACAGGGCTGCCGAATGGAAAGCTCCACTGCAAAATATTTAATGGAGCTGTGCTCCACTGATTATAATATACTTAAAAACGAACTGGATAAGCTCACCGCCTATCAGGGCGAGGGGCTTATAACGCGAGAAACGATAGATGCCGTTTGTGTCAAATCGGTCGAGGCGAGCGTTTACAACATCTCGCGTGAGCTTGCCGCGCAAAATATAGGCAAGGCGCTCAACCTTTTGGACGAGTTGCTGTTTTTAAAGGTCAAGCCCCACGTGATACTTTCGGTGCTGTCCACCGCCTTTGTCGAAATGTATCTCGGCAAAACCTCCTCCGCCGCGGGAATAAAGCCTGCAGAGGTGGCAAACACCTTTGGCTACAAAAACCGCGAGTTTGTCATAACCCGCGCAATCGACAGTGCAAGACGACTTGACGAGCGTACCTTGGGCCTCTGCCTTTCGGAGCTGCTCATAGCCGACGGAAAGCTCAAAAGCACCGCCGCACAGGAGCGCGTAATTATTGAAGAGCTGATGATAAAATTGGTTTACATAATGTCGGAGGGCGAGCGTATTGATAAAGCTTAAAACCCCCGTGATTGTAGAGGGAAAGTATGATAAAATCAGGCTTTCCAATATAATCGACGCGCCAATCTTTACAACCGACGGTTTCCGCATATTCAAGGATAAGGAAAAGCTGGCTTTTTTGTCTGCCGTTGCCAGAAAGACGGGCGTTATAATCCTCACCGACAGTGACAGCGCAGGGCTTATGATACGCAATCATCTTCGCAAGGTCATAGGGGACGAATATATTCACAACGTCTACCTGCCCGAAATTGTCGGTAAAGAGAGGCGAAAGCCTCACCCCTCCGCCGAGGGATTTTTAGGTGTAGAGGGTACCGACGATGCGATTATAATAAAAGCGATAGAGCGTTTTACAGCACCGCAATGTGACGGTAAAAAGGTCACAAAGGCAGACCTTTTTGCGTGGGGACTTTCGGGCGACGGAAGCGTAAAAAAACGCAATGCCCTTAAATCAAGGCTCGGTCTTCCGCAGGCGCTTTCCACGTCGGCACTTTTGGACGCGGTCAACCTGCTTTATTCTTACGAGGAAATAGAAAAAATTGTAAACGAGGTGTGAAATGGGCGGAACAAAGGGGCAAAAAATCAGACTGCTTTACCTTGCGGATATTTTCAAAAAATACACCGACGAAGCCAATCCGCTCTCTTCGGCAGAGCTTATTGAAAAGCTTGCGGATTACGGCATAACGGCCGAGAGAAAGGCAATTTATGACGATATATCGGTGCTGTGTGAGTATGGGCTGGACATTATAAAAACGCGCATACCGCGCGCAGGCTTTTACCTTGCCGAAAGGGATTTCGAAATACCCGAAATATATCTGCTTTCCGACGCGGTGCAGGCGGCAAGCTTTATCTCGCGCAAGAAAACGCACGAGCTTATAGAAAAGCTTGAAAGAATGCTCTCGCGCAGCCAGGCCAAGAGTGTCAGCCGAAGCGTGTATATTGAAAACCGCAACAAGTGCAGTAACGAGGAGATTTTTTATAATATCGATGCCGCCACACGCGCCATTGAGGAGGGCAAAAAGCTCTCTTTAAAGTATTGCCGCCGCGAAATTCTGGACGGCAAGCTGTCCGTGGGCGAGAAAAAACTGACCGTCAGCCCGTATGGGCTTTTGTGGTCGGGCAACCATTATTATCTTGTTTGCAACAACGAAAAGTACGATAATCTTATGCATCTCCGTCTTGACCGAATGAAAAGGGTGACGGTCACTTCGGAGCCGGCGCGCCACTTTTCACAGGTCAGCGAGTATAATAATTATTTCGACGTTGCCGATTACGCGCAAAAATCCTTTAATATGTTCGGCGGCGAGCTTAAAAGCCTCACACTTCGCTGTGATAACGCTTTGCTCGAGCAGATAATAGACAGATTTACGGATAAAATATCCATAAGGGAAGAGGGCGAAAACCGCTTTTCCTTTACCTCAAAGGCGCTCATAAGCGAGGGCCTTATCGACTGGATAATGCAGTTTGGTGACGGGGTGGAGGTTGTCGCTCCGACCGACCTTAGAGAAATGGTAAAGAGCAAGGCTCAAAAAATCGTGGAAAAATATAAAAAATAATGCTTGCAATGGCGAAAGCCTTGTGATATAATCAGTAAGCTGTCGTATTATGCCCGGCAGCAAAAAACACACATTCCGCAAGATACGGTGAGGTGCCTTCGGGTAGCCGTTTTGGCGGGGTGGAGGAAAAACCTTGGAGGTAAGAAAAATGGCAGTAGTATCAATGAAACAGTTGCTTGAAGCAGGTGTTCACTTCGGACACCAGACAAGACGCTGGAACCCGAAAATGGCAGAGTACATTTTCACAGAACGCAACGGAATTTACATCATCGACCTTCAGAAGACGGTAAAGAAGCTTAACGAAGCATACCTCTTCGCTCGCGACATCGCAGCAGAAGGCAAGGACATTCTGTTTGTCGGCACCAAAAAGCAGGCTCAGGATTCTGTTAAGGAAGAGGCTATCCACTGCGAAATGCCTTATGTAAACGCACGTTGGCTCGGCGGAATGCTCACAAACTTCCGCACAATCCGCAAGAGAATAGAGCGTCTTTCACAGCTCCGCACAATGCGTGACGACGGCACTTTCGAGCTCCTTCCCAAGAAGGAAGTTATCAAGCTCAACTTAGAGATTGAAAAGCTTGAAAAGTTCCTCGGCGGTATCGAAAATATGAAGAAGATTCCGGGTGCAATGTTTATCGTTGACCCCCGCAAGGAAAGAATCGCAGTTAAGGAAGCAAAGAAGCTTGGTATCCCGATTATCGCAATCGTTGACACCAACTGCGACCCCGACGAGATTGACGCTGTAATTCCGGGTAACGACGACGCTATCCGTGCAGTTAAACTCATTGCAGAAACAATCGCAAACGCTGTTATCGAGGGCAGACAGGGCGAACAGGGCTCTGCCGCAACAGAGGCTGAAGAGGCTTCTGAAGAAGTAGCAGCAGAAGATGCTGAATAATATTAAAGGAGAAACGAAAATGGCTTTTACTGCTAAAGACGTACAGGCTTTAAGAGAAAAGACCGGCTGCGGTATGATGGACTGCAAAAAGGCTCTCACCGAATGCGATGGAAACATGGAAGCAGCAGCAGACTACCTCAGAGAAAAGGGTCTCGCTTCACAGGCAAAGAAGGCAAGCAGAATCGCTGCAGAGGGTGCAGTTTGCGCTCTTTATGAAAACGGCGTAGGCGCTCTTGTTGAGCTCAACGCAGAGACCGACTTCGTTGCAGGCGGCGATGATTTCAAGGCTCTCACAGAGAAAGTTGCACGCGTTGTTGCTGCACAGAACCCTGCTGATTTGGATGCTCTTCTCAAGTGCACAGTTGACGGACAGACCGTTGAAGGAATGGTACAGGAGCTTTTCTTGAAGGTTCGCGAAAACATCAAGGTTCGTCGTTTTGCACGCTTTGAGGGTGCTGTTACTACCTACGTACATGCAGGCGGCAAAATCGGCGTTATGGTTAAGTTTGATACCGATTTGGACGCAACCAATGCAGAGTTTGTTGCAATGGGTAAGAGTGTTGCAATGCAGATTGCAGCTATGAACCCTGCATACCTTGACGAAGCATCTGTTCCTGCAGAGGTTATCGCAAAAGAGAAGGAAATCCTCATCGCACAGATGAAGGAAGATCCCAAAATGGCAAACAAGCCTGATATGGTTCTCGGCAAAATTGTTGAGGGTAAAATCGGCAAGTACTATAAGGAAAACTGCCTTGTTGAGCAGCAGTTCGTTATGGACGGCGACGTTACCGTTGGCAAGTATGTTGAAAACACCGCAAAGGCACTTGGCGCCAACATCAAGATTGCAGAATTCGTTCGCTTCGAGCGTGGCGAAGGCATCGAAAAGCGTCAGGACAACTTCGCTGATGAAGTTGCCAGCATGATGAAGTAGTAGTTTATCTTTCGGGCGCTAGGAGTGCCCTTTCTCGGGATTAGCGCTTACTTGTAGCTCTGCGCGGGCCGCGAGGCCAACGAAAATAAATTTTTATTTTCGTTGTGGCCCAGAGCCCAACGCAGTTGCGCTCTGGGCTGGCCGAAGGCCCCTTCGGGGCCTTCGGCGCCTTGCGGCGCCCCTAGAGCTTGCAGCAACCATAAATA
>CALDPI010000034.1 GCA_937912045.1 uncultured Clostridia bacterium | reverse complement strand
TATGCTCCGAGAGTGGTGAGTACGAGCTTTCCGCAGGAGAACGCACCGAGCGCGGCACGAGCGTTATAATGCATATTTCAGAGAGCGAGAGCGAGTATCTCTCAAAATCCAAAATACGCGCTATTCTTGAGAAATATTGCTCGTTTATGCCTGTTGAAATATATTTCGAGGACGCGGATGACGAGCCGAAAGCTGATGCAGAGCCTATAAACGATACCTTCCCGCTCTGGCAAAAGGCTCCCTCTGAAGCTACGGACGAGGATTACAGAGACTTCTACAGCCGCGTATTCTCTGACTACAAGGCGCCTCTCTTCCACATTCACATCAATGCGGATTATCCCCTCAATTTTAAGGGTATTCTCTACTTTCCTAAGCTTTCCAACGAGTATGAGACTGTTGAAGGTCAGGTAAAGCTTTATTACAATCAGGTATTCGTTGCGGATAACATCAAGGAGGTAATTCCTGAATTTTTGATGCTTTTGAAAGGCTTGACCCGAAATTTGTGGAAGAAGCGGTTGCCGCAGGTGTCGATGTTCTCGTCGCAGGTAGTTACGTGCTCGGCAGTGCCGATATAGCAAAAACGGTCAAAGAAATTAAAAGCCTATAATTTTACTCACAGGAGTGTTGGTGCAAACAGCGCACCAATGCTCCTTTGTTTTTTCGCTGTCTTTGTGGGTTGTGAGCACACGCTGTGAAAATTCGGGTCCGAGCGCTAAAATGGCGCGGTTCACGTGCTTTTCCTCTATCAGCAGTCGGTATGTATCACCGCGCCGATAGATGCAAAGCGGTGTGTCCGCGTGTGATAGCCGCTTTATCTGCTCACACGCCAAGAGCATATTTTCACAGCCACAAAACTCATATATGTATGTGCGATAGGAAGGACGCAGCTTGCGCTTTTTTCGCTCTGTTACCGTAAAGCAAATGGTGCAGCCGCCCTGCTCTGTCGGGCGCACCTTGATAAAAAGCCGCTCTCCCGAGAGAGAAAAGTCGGTTTCGCACACCGCCTGCTTTAAAATGCAACCAAGCGCGGCGCGCGCGTTTTCGTTGTCATACCGCAGTTCTTCAAAGCTACCGAAATAATCGCATATTTCCACAGCAGAAAGGGTAATTTTAAGTCCGCACTCTCCAAGTAAATCATACAGCATAGGCCACTCCTCCACATAATGATTTTATCGCATCTGTCTTTGGGGTTTCAACAGGTAAAATAAGGCAACGGGCAACCTTTAAAAATGCTCGGTGCAGGCACCGAGCATTTTTAAAATACACTAACAGCCTGTTCCGCAACCAAAGTGGTCGGGACAGTCGCTCTGTCTCGGGGGGAAGAATTCGTCCGTTGGGAATTCAATTTTTCTAAAGACGTCGCAGGGGTGGTCTGTTGTGTCGTCGCACTGCTTTTCGGGAATGCAGAAATCATAAGCAGGAATAAGCATCTGAACCCGGCGTTCAAGCTGAACAATGGTGAAAAGTCCCAGCGTTACAAAGATTGTGGGTGTGCCGTTTTCAAGCTCGGTCATTACCTGACCGCCAAGGCAGCCGCAAATGCAGTTCGGAATGCAGCAGGTGCTCTCGTAGCAGTCGCGAATTTCGCCTATTCTTGCCGAAAGCGGAATGGGGTCAACACTCTGCACAACACAGCGCGGTGTGTTTGTGGTGCGCACCATCTGCATATCCATTGCATCCTCTAATGTAACATTGTTGCTGAATACCTTAACATTTCCGTCACTGCCGTATAGAATTACCTTCTTGTTGAAATACGCGATACCGCGAATCGTTGTGGGAGCGGCGTGCGGCGTTATGAACAGGTCAAATTCAACGAGGAAGAAGAATGTAAGGTCACAGGAATAGTATCCTCTGTTAAAGCTGACGGGTTCAACGTCGATGTAAACGTTGAGAACCTCGGCAGAGCGTGTTTTGACACTCTGTGCGCGCTTAATAAGCGCCTGGTCTGCAGGAAGGAAATAGCACCTCAAATCCTCCAGACAGTCACGGTCACAGCAGGAGTCGTAAACTCTGCCTGCATCAATGCAAACGGCCTCTTTAAAATTGTTGTTATCTGCCATGTAATAGCCTCCTTAGTAAGTAAAAACTTCTATACCATACTATGTTAAAGAGACTTTTGTGTGAAAAAATGTATTAAAAAACTCCGCGCGGCAAACAATAATGGCGGAGATGATATAATGAATATAACAGAACAGGAATACGGAAAGCTTGTAAAAAAGGCGTCGCCACCCTCACCAAAGCTTAAGGATTTTGTGTGGGCATACCTTGTGGGCGGATTTATATGTATGCTCGGACAGCTCTTGTATGAGCTTTATACGGCACTGTCGCTGATAGACGAGGTCGCGCGGATGCTTGTGCCCGTCACACTCATTACACTTTCGGCGCTTTTCACAGCACTTCATATATTTGACAACATAGCAAAACGCGCAGGCGCAGGAACACTTGTGCCCATAACAGGCTTTGCCAACGCCGTCGTTTCCCCGTCCATCGAGTTTAAAACAGAGGGCTTTGTATTAGGTGTAGGCGCCAATATGTTCAAAATCGCAGGCCCCGTCATCGTCTACGGCACCGTAGCAAGTGTAATTTATGGGGTTGTTTATTGGATAATACAAGTGTTATAAAACTGAATACGGCAAATTTGTTATAGAAAAAGATCCTTCGCTTTGATAAAATGAAATCGAAACGGAGGGTTTATTTTATGAATAGTAAAATTTTGAATAGTCGAAATCTTGCAATGCTATTTGCAGAAAATATAGAAAAGGAAAATATAATATCAACGATTTTTGATTATTTTAGATTGGATTGTCTAGAAAAATGTAATATTAATCCAACCCAGTTAGATGATCATATAAGAAAATTCAATGAAAGAGTCGATTGTGATATTGATATTCTTGCATCTATTATTGATGTAATAAAGACAAGTCAGGAATGTTCATTTAATAAAGAAAATGACTTAATTAAAATTATTTGTTCTTATATTTTAGATCATCTGACTGAAGACATAAGTATTGAAAAAATTGCTGAAGAACTTAACATAAGCTATTATTATATGTGCCATATCTTTAAAAATAAATACGGTATCACCGTTAACACATTTCGAACTCAAAAAAGGCTTGAAATTGCAATGAGAAAGCTTTTAGAAACTGATGAAAAGATTGCAGATATAGCCGTTCTTTGCGGCTTCAATAATATAAGCTATTTCACAGAAATCTTTACAAAAATGATAGGTATTTCACCTACCTTATTCAGAACACAAAATAAAGATGTTTTCTTACACGATTTTTATGATTATAATGATATACTTTTAGCTGTAAAAATGTCGGGTATCGGTTTTATTGATAAAAATATATCGAAATTTAAACATGATGCCGAAGTTGTATTGGTGCATGAACCTGACGATAGATTCGGTTTTCTACACGAAGCCGCAATTATAGAATATCACGGTGTTTTATATGCATCGTGGTATAATTGTCCAAAAGAAGAATTGAAAGGGTATACACCCATTTGCGGTAAAAGGTCTTATGACGGTGGAAAGACTTGGACTGATTTAGAGGTTATTTGCGAGGATAAAAGCGGAAGAATTATGTATTGTCCGCCGGTCTATGGCATTTGCGATGATAAGCTTTATATGATTGTCAATCAAATGGTTGCGCCCGACCATATGCACGCTTTGGATTTATATGTACTTAATAATCAAACAGATAAATTTGAACTTGTGTGGTCTAAACCCATTCCGTTTAAATTAAACACAAATGTTGTACATTTACCAAACGGAAAGCTGATGTTGCCTGGTAGAATTGGTGAACTGGACGGTTTTCCAAATACTCCTGCAGTGCTTATTTCTGATAGCGGTAAAATTGATGCCGAGTGGCGTCTTGTAAAAATTGCAGAAAACGGTGATTTGCCAGATGGCAGAAAGCTTGTTCACCCTGAAATCTCGGTAATGTGTGTTGATAATATTCTCTATATGTTCAATCGGAACGATCAGCGAAAGGTCCCGCTTGTTTATATTTCGAAGGATTTTGGTGAAAACTGGAGTTGTGCGCATAACCATGATATACCGTATGTTTCATCTAAAATTTATGCTGGAAATCTATCTAGTGGCCGAAATTATTTAGTTGCTAATATCGATGAATTTGACCGCTCAAAATTAGCTGTATATTTTACAGATAAAAATAGCAAAAACTTTAACAAAAAAATTCTCCTTTTTGACAAGGAGAATACTAACATAAAAAACGCTACCGCTTGCCATTATCCTTGCGCATACGAGAGTGACGGAAAACTGTATATTATCGCTACCGTAAGCTATTCTGAATGGATTAGAAGAGGAGCAGTATTGTTCATTTTAGATCTTAATGAAATATGAAATTACTGTGTCCTATATTGACAGCAGCAGAAGGCTTCATTCTTGGCGTTGGTGCCAATATGTTCAAAATCGCCGGTCCCGTAATTGCATATGGAACAATTGCAAGTGTTGTTTATGGGGTAATATATTGGCTATGTCAAATTATGTAAAAACGCTTGACCGCCAGGTCAAGCGTTTTATATCTTATATGTTGTGTTTTTGGATATATATTCAGTTGGTGTAAAAGAAGTTTTTTGTTTGAAAATTCTGCAAAAATGATATACACTTGTGAAACCACATTCCTCCGAAATTTCAGTTACGGTCTTAGATGTGCTTATTAACAACTGCTCTGCTGTTTTTATGCGAAGGTCAAGTATATATTGCTTGGGTGTTACCCCGATATAATAAGCAAACAGTTTACGAAGATAGACTTCGCTTATGCCCATTTTCTGCGCTAAAAATTCATTTGTAATATTACAGTCGGAAATATGTGATTGTATATAGGATATTGTTGAGGATAAAGGGTTGTTTGATTGCTCGGAATCTAATTTTTCTAAAATATTATAAAGGACTTGGAATCGCCTTAATTTCTTGTTATCGTGAAGAAAACAATTCAATAGCAAATTAAAATTCTTGATATATTGTGTAGAATCCTTAATGGGCAATACCGTTATTTCTTCAATTTCAAGATTAGCACATTCAAAATTTATAACAGGAAATAGGCCTTCTTTGTCGCCGTATAGTTCATATGTCGCATTCTTAGGTAAAACAACTGCATTGCTTGAATTAGAAATATGAATGTTTTCATTTTGTTTATATGTGATTTGCCCGTTTATGCAAAAGGACAAACCGAAACATTCGCGGTTTTTGGTGGAGTCTTTTCTGTATTTTTCAGAAAATACCGTTACGGGCTTATAGATTTTAGTTATTACTGCATTTTCAAACATATTTGTTTCATCACCAACCTAATTATAGCGATTTAATCAAAAAACTTCAAGCAATTTCCCCAAAAAATATCAAAAAGGTTAAAACTGTAATGTTTTTGCTATTGCGTAATGGTGTATAATGTAGTTGAGGGGGAATTGTGTTATGAAATTTTTGAAAAGTGATAAACCAATGTTTACGGTAATGCTTCAATGTGAAACTCCTGAAACGGCTATTGGCAAAATAAGAAATGCAAATTGTCTTGGCGCAGATGCATACGGACTTCAGGTAGAGTCATTAAAACCTGAACACCAAAATCCTGATACATATAAGAGGATTTTTGCCGAAGGAAAAGGCAGACCGTTTTATGCAACAAATTATCGTATGGCTAATAATGACGAAAAGTCCGATGAAGAACTTGCGAAAGGGCTTATTGTACTTGCTCAAAGCGGAGCAACACTAATCGATGTAATAGGCGATATGTTCTGTAAGCATCAGGAAGAACTGACCAACGATAAAAAAGCTATAGAGAAACAAATGCGCCTTATTGATAAACTGCATAATATGGGTGCGGAGGTGCTTATGTCCTCGCATATCTTAAAATTTACATCTGCGGAACGGGTGCTCGAGGTGGCATTTGAACAAAAACGCAGGGGAGCGGATATCATAAAAATAGTTACTGCCGCAGAAACTATGGAGCAACAGATAGAAAATCTTAGAATAACCAACCTATTAAAATGTGAGCTTGGAGCACCGTTTTTATTCCTTTCAGCAGGAAAATGTTCCTTACATAGAAGACTTGGCATTAATCTCGGCTGCTGTATGGCACTTTGTGTTAATGAACACGATGCTTTATCCACAGATGCACAACCGCTTTTAAGCACTATGAAGATTTTGCGCGATAATATTGATTTTTGAAAGGATACAAAATGAAAGCTATACTTGTAAATGAAGATAAATCTTTAAAATGGGATGATGTCCCTAACCCAATTTTAGGTAATGATGACTGCCTTGTAAAAATCGAGGCAGCAGCGTTAAATCGAGCCGACTTAATGCAAAGAGAGGGCGATTATCCTCCTCCTGCGGGCTGTCCCGAGTGGATGGGTCTTGAAATTGCTGGCACAATCGTTGAAATTGCAGACGGTGCAAAGGAAAAATCTAACTGGAAAATAGGGGATAAAGTTTGCGCTTTGCTTGGCGGTGGCGGATATGCAGAATATGCTAATGTTAAGTATGATATGCTTATGCCTGTTCCCAAAAACTGCTCAATAGTGGAAGCTGCGGCTATTCCCGAAGCTTTTGCAACGGCATACCTTAATTTATTTATTGAGGGTAATATTAAATCGGGCGATACGTTGCTTATGAATGCTGGGGCAAGCGGCTTGGCATCGGTGATTATTCCTATGGCTAAGGCATTTGGCATCAGGGTCATAACTACCGTTTTAACCGAAGAAATTGCTAATAATATCAAGCACCTCAATGCCGACAGGGTTGTTGTTACAACCAAAGAGGATATATCAGAGGTATTAAAAGAAGAGTTAGAAAACGGTAGCCCTGTGGATGTTGCTATCGACTGCTTAGGCGGCGAGATAATGGGTAAATGTATTCATTATTTGCGTCACGGCGCTCGTTGGATAATGATAGCCGCTTTGGCGGGACAAAAAACCGAAATTGACCTTAAAAATATTTATGTGAGAAACGTTCGTGTTATCGGCTCCACACTGCGCTCCCGCACACCCGAAACAAAGGCGCAAATTTTAGCAGACCTTGTTAAAAATGTATGGTCAAAGGTAGAAACAGGTGAAGTAAAGCCTACAATTTATAAGGTATTGCCAATCCAAGAAGCTGAGGCTGCACACGATATTCTCTACAAAGGACAAAATGTCGGCAAAGTGGTTTTAACTATTAATTAATCGGTCATAACTTGACACAAGCAAGAAGGTTACGTTTTAGGTGTTGGCGCAAATATGTTTAAAATCGCCGGCCCCGTAATTGCCTACGGTACCATCGCAAGCGTGATTTATGGGATTATCTATTGGATTACAACCTTATTAAAATAAAAGGCTTGACCGAGCGGTCAAGCCTTTTCAAGATTATCGGTTATAGATACCCTCGTTAAGATAACGAAGCAGTTCATCCTTGCTCATACCTTCGATGCCGAGATAGGCAAGGTTGTATTTACTCTCAACAAAGAAACTTTTTTTGTGCATAGCGCCCGCTAAGGTAATCATCGAATCTATGATGGGAGTTGCTACACCATATTGCACACCCAAATCGTGATATATTTTACAGCCGATGGGAACGTCCTCGGTCATATAACGATGGTGGATGGTGTTAGGACCGGTGTTTCCTTCATTCGAGGGCTGGTCAAGGGGGAACACCACGTTATCGTTGCCGTTTTCGTCAAGACCCATATATTCCTGTGTCAGCACGCTGCGACGTGAGAAGAACATTTCGTATTTATACTCGGGACAACCAACGCCGATGGCTTTTGCCAGGGCGATTTCCTCATTGTAGAACTGATACTGTACTTCACAAATGGAGGGGCATAGGCCGTGAGAATACATAGAGTAGGTAGTTCTGTCATGACCACAGAAGATGACACCCCAGTTTTCCATTGTAGAAACACCAAGCACGGTAGCAGGAACGTGAATGACGGGATTGACGTTGGCGAAATCCACATCCAGTATTGTGTTAGCCTTTGTTGCCCCGTCACCATAGGTTACGGCATCCATACAGGGCAGATATTTGGATGCTTCCAGAAAAGCATCTGTATCGGTCATGGGGAGCGCGGCACCCCTTAGAGTAATAGCTCGGTATTTGGCGCCAACATGAGGGAACTGGAATTTTCCGATGCTCTCAATGCGTGTTCCGTATGGGGCCGAGGACCAACCGCCTACGATGACCTTTTTGGTGCAGCCCATTTCACGCATCAAACGTCTCAGCAGCAAGCAGGCAAAGTTGTCGGTAAAAATATGAATGACCTGACCGTCTTCCAGGTGAGGAATCAAGGCTCTGAAAGTGGGTTCGTGTCCCCATGAACCCATTGCGACTATAATTTGTCCGGCACCCTTTACGGCGGCAGAAATATCGGTGGTGACAAGGTCGAAAAAGGCCCTGCCGGAACGCTCAAAGCAGTATTTGTTGCGTTGAACACCATCAAGCAGGATGCCTGTTTTGTCCAAATCCTTCAAAGAGGTGGCAGCAAACGGCATAGCGTCCCAGAGTCGTACTTCTTTGCCGGCAAGCTTGCAATCTGCAGCACATGTTTTTCCTACAGCACCACCGCCCAAAACAGCGATAGGTTTGTTTGCTAAATATTCCATATAAAAACTCCTTTTTGTATATTTACAAAAATAGTATAAAGTATTACAATAGATTACACAAATAAATCATTTTGAATGAAAATATCAAAAAAATTGATAAAGGAGTCGGATATGGATTTTCGCAATATACGAACATTTATACGGGTTGCCGAGCTTGGCAGCATAACTAAATGCGCCGTTGATTTGGGATACGTGCAATCGGCGGTAACTATGCAAATTCAGCAATTAGAACGGGAATTGGGGTATCCACTCTTTGACCGAATAGGCAAAAGAATATATCTCACCCCATTAGGAAATGAGTTTTTGTCATGTGCGTACGATATAATGCGCTCAGTTTTTGAGGCTGAAAATTTAGATAAGAACATTCAAGATATTCACGCATTGTTTCGGGTCGGCATATTGGAGTCATTGCTCTTCTCAAAGGTGCTCCCCCTCTTGCCGGAATTTAAATCAGTATACAGCAATATTGATATTGAACTGAAAATGGGGCAGGCATCTGAGCTGCTGCAACAACTCAAACAAAACCAACTTGATATCGTTTATATCTCGGCAGGTCTCAACACAGACCCCGACCTGTGCTGTTATTATAAACATAAGGAGCAGTTAATTTTTGTCTGCAACCCTGAGCATATTGTTGCAAAGCGAAAGAAGGTATCTATGAAAGAACTATTTCATTACGATTTCATAGTAACTGAGCATTCCGGCATATGCTACAGAAGATTGCAAGAATTAGCCGAACAATACGAATCAATATTACATACTTCTATAGAGGTGGACAGCACCATCGCGATTATCAAATTGCTGCAAAACAATATGGCGCTTGCGTTTCTGCCGGAATATTCGGTGCAAAAGCAACTGGCTGACGGAACACTTACGAAGGTGGATGTAGATGTCGACCCTTGCGTATATTACAGCCAGATTATTGGGTGCAAACGCCGGTGGTTTTCGCCTTTTATGAAAACCTTGATTGATAAATTAGAATGTAGTGAAAACAATGCCAACACGTAATGAGTGTATATGCACTACTCATTTAATGTAAATGTTTTTACAAACGAATGGCTCGAAACGCTATTTTTTATTGGAACACGACATTAATCTAACACAAAAGGCTTGACCGAGGGGTCAAGCCTTTTGCCATTTTGTAGCTTTAGTATAATAATTTTTGCGAAATTTTGCCGGGGTTGTGTTGGCAAACCGTTTAAATACGGTGTAAAAAGCCTTGATATCCTGGTAACCAACCATTCTCGCGATCTCATCGACCGACGTGTCGGTGCTTGCTAAAAGTCGCATGCTTTGTTCAACACGTGTTTTCTGCAAATATTCTATATACGTTATGCCGAGCGTTTTTTTGAACTTCATACTCATATAAGAAAAGGAATAATTAAAGGTGCGGCATATGCCCTTCAGGGTAATATCATTCATATAGTTAGCATTAATATATTTTATGATGCTGTCCATATCGCCGCCGTCCTGCTCAGAGCGGTGGTCAAGATAAATTTTTCGCATAGTCATAACCAAAATTTCAATAATTTTGGAGTGGATTATTTGCTGATACCCCGGCGCCTGCTCGCTGAATTCCTTTAGCATGTTAAGCAGCAGTGCCTTAATTTTTCCGTCGTCATCACAAAAGGCGTTGGCAGAGGGATTGGCCGTGAAAAAAGCATTTTTAAAGCGGATTTGATAGCTGCTGGTCACGGTTTGAAGTGAACGGCAGTTTTTGAGCGCCGGGTCAACAAACTCGGGCATAAAAAGGCAGTTAATCAATTCAAAGCCGTCGGTGAGCGCCTTGTAGCTATGCAGCGAGTCGTAATCAATGATAAAATAATCCCCCTCACGAATCAGCGTGTCCTTATTGTTCCAGCTGTGAATGGCGCTGCCCTTTAAGACGTATGCCAGCTCCAGATAGTTGTGGGTGTGCGAGCGCTGTTCTGTACGTGGACATATGAATATATAAAATTTGTTTTCGTTAAGATAATCTGCGTAATTCATAATAAAAATGCCCCTAAAAAAACTATATTTTACCCATATTTTTATTATATCATATGGTTTACAATGAAAGCAAGCTTTATATGGGAGGTATTTTATGCTGTACAAACAGAGCAAAACGGATAAATTGGATATGGCATTGTTCCAAAATCCCACCTCAGAGTATCGCGCGGCGCCCTTCTGGGCATGGAACTGTGAGCTTGAGGAGGAAGAACTGCTTTGGCAAATAGAGAGACTGAAGGAAATGGGCTATGACGGCGTGGAATTCGCCGGTTTCTACGGCCACAGCGCCGAGGAAGTCAAAGCCCTGCTGCGCGCCATGGACAGGTCGTACTTCCCGGAGTACCGCGACCTGATCGTGATGATGATCATGCTCGACGCCGGGACAAGACTTGGCGAGACGCTCAGCGCGACGGTGGAGCAGTTGAATGTGGCCGAGAAGAGTCTGCATCTGCCCGCGAACAAGACCAAGGGCAGACGGGACAGGACGGTGTTTTTCTCCGCAAAGACAGCCAAGGAGTTGCGCCGCTGGCTTCAGTACAAGGACAGATATTGTGATTCGAGGTTCCTGTTCCCGGTGAAGCATTCCGGGTGTCCGGTGACGGTGGAGAGCTTCGAGACGAACTTCTCCCACTATGTGAAAAGGAGCGGAATCAAGAAGCATGTGTCGCCGCATACGTTGCGTCATTCCTTTGCGACGGATCTGTTGATGAATGGGGCGGACTTGCGCTCGGTACAGTCAATGCTGGGGCATGCGGATATTTCCACCACGCAGATTTATACCCACGTGGTCAAAAAGCAGCTCAAGGATATCTATCAAAAAGCACATCCGAGAGCTTGATAAAGAACCAAAAGGAGA
>CALDPI010000033.1 GCA_937912045.1 uncultured Clostridia bacterium | reverse complement strand
TTCCCATCAGCATTAGGGTTGCTAAGAATAATGCTAAGATTTTTTTCATTTTTCTTTCCTCCTGAGATAATATTTATATTTATAAGCTATAACTAACTTATTGTATACGCTGTGACCGTATAATCGCCAACCGGCTCACCGCTTAGCGTTTTAAATGTGATGCACCTTTCTTCGCCCGGCAAAAGACTGAAATAGTTATCCGAGCAGACACCGTCACACTCAATTTCAACCGCGTGGACATATTTACTCGCCCTTACGGTTACGCTGTTTTCTTCACGACTTACGATTTCAAGACTTGCTGTGCAGTTTGTTATCGGAAGTGCGCCGTGCCTATAAAACGTGCGGTCTGTTCCCTTTTTCGACTCAATCTCGCAGACGATTATTTCGTCCTCTGCGAGAATAAACGGCAACACCTGTTTTGTGGTATTATATCCGTTTGCGTCAAGCGAGGATGAAAACGTATCTGTAATCTGCCCGTTTTTAAGCTTATAGGCGTTTAGTTTAACGGGAAGTGTTTCTTCCTTGCTGTTGGAAACGGCCGCTACGATGCGGTTTTTCTCGTCACTTAATGAAACAACGAGGTCGGACGCGCAACGTCTGAACGCGTAGAACGCGGCTTTGGGTGTGCAGAAGTAATCGACAAATGCCCAGCCGAGCGCCGCAGGCCAACAATCGTCAAACATCCAGAAAACAAGACCGTTACAGTAGCCGATGTTTCTGCGCAGATTTTCAAACACCACGCGAACCCATTCGTACTGCATATATTTGTACTTGAAATATCGGTCTTCGCCGTCTTGCGCCGCACCAAAAATTTTGGGTGCGAGGGCCGAGACACTATCGTACAGCTCACGCGGTAGGTCGGGGTTGCCTTTTGTGTGATACCTGAGCATTTCTTCGGCAGAATCGTTTAGGTCGTCCTCTGTCATTATGCGCATAAGCGATTTTCGGCTTATGGCACCAAAGGTTGGCTCCTCCGCTATGAATCTTGCGGTGAACTGTGAAAAATACTCTTTATAGTCCTTGCAAGACTCAAAATAGAAATAATCAAACATTTGAC
>CALDPI010000032.1 GCA_937912045.1 uncultured Clostridia bacterium | reverse complement strand
ATCCCGGAAGCTTGACCATTTTCGCTTCACGGCTTTGATTCGAAGAAATGGTCTTGGCCGTACCTATCGAGGGCGATTCCAGAGACGCAAGACGCGCCATCAGCACCTGACGACTGGTAGCCTCGCGCTGACGCAGCTCCTCGCACTTCTGCCGTTCGGCGACAAGCTCCTTCTCGGTGCGCTGAAGCATTTCACGCAAATGCTGGGTTTCGGCCCTCAATTGAGTTACGTCTTTCATCCCCTCGCTCATGCGGGTCTCGTCGATTTTGCGCTGCCGAAGCTCATCGTTCAATTTGCGGATTTTCGCTTCCGAATCGAGCATCGCCTTTTCATGGATGCGCTGCAATTCCTCGTAATCCCGGCGAAGCCGCAACGTCCTGGGATCTTCCGGCCGCTCGATAAGCGCCTTGCGCGTCATGTCATCAACGCCATTTCCGGAACGCTTGACCAGCTTATGCCGACGCTCAACCATTCGATCAAGACGTTCCTGCTGACGGCGCTTGAAGCGGTTGGCCTTGTAGGTCAGCATTTCCACCACGGCGGCATCCACCTTGTCCAGGAAGCGCTTACAGCCCTTGATGCTCGAGGTGTTCCAGGGAGCCGACTTTTCAAAGTCGCCGATAAACATTTCATAAAGGCGCATTGTATCTGCACCGTACTGATTAACGATATCATCGGGATTTACAACGTTTCCGCGTGATTTGGACATCTTTTCGCCGTTCTCGCCCAAAATCATACCGTGACTAGTGCGCTTAGCATACGGCTCGGCTGTGGGCACAACACCAATATCGTGCAGGAAATGATGCCAGAAACGACTGTAAAGCAGGTGAAGCGTGGTGTGCTCCATTCCGCCGTTATACCAATCAACAGGGCCCCAGTACTCAAGAGCCTCCTTAGATGCAAGAGCATCTTTATTATGCGGGTCGCAATAACGCAGGAAATACCAAGAGGAGCCAGCCCACTGCGGCATAGTATCGGTTTCTCTGTGTGCCTTGCCGCCGCAAACGGGACAGGTGGTTTCAACCCAATCTGTCATTTTTGCAAGCGGAGATTCACCGTTATCGGTAGGCTCATACGAATTAACCGTCGGAAGCAGAAGCGGAAGCTCGCTTTCCGGCAGCGGAACAAAGCCGCACTTTTCACAATGAACAATCGGTATCGGCTCGCCCCAATATCTCTGGCGAGAGAATACCCAGTCGCGCAGCTTATAATTAACCTTTTTCACGGCAAGGCCGCGCTCTATAAGCCAATCTGCAATGGCAACCTTAGCCTCTTCGACGGTCATACCGTTAAGGAAGCCCGAATTAACCATAACACCGGTATCACAATCAGTATATGCCTCTTTTGCAACGTCGCCACCTGCGACAACCTCTATAATCGGGAGGTCAAACTTCTTAGCAAAGTCCCAGTCACGTCCATCGTGTCCGGGAACACCCATAACACAACCGGTACCATAAGAAATTAAAACGTAATCCGAAACGAAAATCGGAATTTCTTCGTTAGTTGCGGGATTTATAGCCGATACACCCGAAAGTCTGACACCCGTTTTATCCTTTGCAAGCTCGGTGCGTTCAAAATCGGACTTGCGGTTTGCCTCAACCTGATATGCGCGAACATCATCAGCATTGTCAATAACAGAAAGCCATTTTTCAACCAAAGGATGCTCCGGTGAAATTACAACGTATGTAACACCGAAAAGTGTATCTGCACGTGTTGAAAATACCTCAAACTCATCACCGAGTGTGGTCTTGAATTTAATCTGTGTACCCTCGGAACGACCAATCCAGTTTCTCTGCTGTGTTTTGACACGTTCAATAAAATCAACGTCATCTAGGCCTTCAATCAGCTTTTCTGCATACTCGGTTATTTTGAGCATCCACTGGCTTTTAACCTTATGAACAACCTCGTTACCGCAACGCTCACAAACGCCGTTAACAACCTCTTCATTTGCAAGAACACATTTACAAGAAGTGCACCAGTTAACAGACATTTCCTTTTTATAAGCCAGACCGTGCTTGAAAAGCTGCAGGAAAATCCACTGAGTCCACTTGTAATACTGCGGGTCGGTGGTGTTAATTTCCCTGCTCCAATCAAACGAAAATCCAAGCGACTGTAACTGCTCTTTAAAATGGTCAACGTTATTTTTAGTAACGATTTCGGGATGAATGTGATTCTTTATAGCAAAATTTTCGGTTGGGAGACCAAAAGCATCCCAGCCCATAGGATAAAGAACGTTATAGCCCTCTAAGCGACGCTTACGGCTTACGATGTCCAGCGCGGTGTAAGAACGCGGATGGCCAACGTGAAGTCCCTGACCCGAGGGATACGGGAACTCAACCAAAGCATAAAACTTCGGAAGTGAATAATCGTCCTTCGCTGCAAATGTATTGTTTTCATACCAGTACTTTTGCCACTTTTTCTCAATTTGCTTATAATCGTAATACATTTGCTATACCTCCTGAGATGATGTAAGAACTTCGTCAAGGTTAATGGACTTTCCGTCGCACCAAACGCGGTCAAGCCCGTAAAACTCACGTGAAATCTTATCAAAAATATGAATGATTACTTCATTATAATCAAGCAAAATCCAACCTGTTGCACGACCCTCAACGTGGTGAGGCTCTATACCGCACTTTGTCAGTTTGTCCTCAACCTCGTCTGCGAGTGCTCTGACGTGGGTTGAAGAATTTGCGGTTGCAATAAGAATATAATCAGAAAGAATGGTCAGGTC
>CALDPI010000031.1 GCA_937912045.1 uncultured Clostridia bacterium | reverse complement strand
TCACCGTCTCCTTCACGGAGAGGAGCGAGGGGGCAAAATCTCTGGCCACCTTCACCCTTTCGGGTGATACTCTCACCGTAAGCCGCACGGGTGCAATAGAGTCAACCCTCGTATTTCAAAACGGAAAAAGCTATGCGTAAACGGGCAAAAGAGATTTTAGAAATTGTGGGATTATTAGAGGAACGTAACAATCTTTCCTGCAATTTACCTTATGGTAAACAGCGTAAGCTTGAAATTGCCAGAGCACTAGCTACCAATCCGAAGTTACTTTGTCTGGACGAACCGGCTGCAGGTATGAATCCTCATGAAACGGCGGATCTTATGGAGATTGTTCGTCTTATTCGTGATAAATATGATATAACGATATTGCTTATCGAACACGATATGAGCCTTGTTATGAATCTGTGCGAGGGTATCTGCGTGCTTGACCACGGCAAAGTAATTGCCAAGGGCTCGCCCGAGGAGATTAAGCAGAATCCCACAGTTATCGAGGCATATCTCGGCAAAAAGAAGGAGGCGGAATAAATGCTTAAGGTTGATAATATTAACGTATATTATGGCAAAATTCACGCCTTAAAGGACGTTTCGCTCGAGGTTAAGGAGGGTGAAATCGTTGCACTTATAGGTGCAAACGGTGCAGGAAAATCCACCACACTTAAAACGATTTCAGGCCTTCTTCGTTCTGAAACGGGTGGAATCACCCTGTTTGATGAGGACATTTCCCATACCGACGCTTATAAGCTCGTTTCAAAGGGTATGGCTCACGTTCCGGAGGGACGCCGTGTCTTTTTACAGATGACGGTGCTCGAAAATCTTGAGATGGGCGCATATACCAACAACAAGGACGTAAAGGAAAAGCTTGATGACGTATTCACGCGTTTCCCACGTCTTAAACACAGAAAAAATCAGATTGCAGGTACGCTCTCGGGCGGTGAACAGCAGATGCTTGCCATGGGACGCGCGCTTATGAGCAATCCGAAGCTTTTAATGCTTGACGAGCCTTCAATGGGTCTGGCACCCATTCTCGTACAGCAGATATTTGATATTATAAAAGAGCTTCACGCCGCAGGCACAACCATTCTTTTGGTTGAGCAGAATGCGGAAATGGCACTCGCCATTGCAGACCGCGCCTACGTGCTTGAGTCGGGCAGAATTGCCCTTTCGGGAACGGGTAAGGAGCTTGCAAAGAGCGACGCCATCAAAAAAGCCTATTTGGGCGGTTAAAAACAAAAGCACTAACCGGTTGGTTAGTGCTTTTTAATTTATAAATTTTCAGGATTAACCTTTGGTAAATTCCAGCGGAAGTGCGCCGCGAGGAATCGCAGTATAACAATGGTGGCAAAGCCAACGGAAACCGCAACCCATTCGGGCATAATCTTCATACAAAGCAGGGTAACAATTCCGCCTGCCGCAGATGCAACGGCATATACGTGCTTTTTGAAAACGTCGGGCACCTCGGTGCAGAATACGTCACGCAGGACTCCGCCGCCAACCGCCGTTATAACACCGATGAAAACAGTGGCTGTGAAATTTTCAGCACCGCTTTCCTGTGCAATTCGCACACCCGTCATTGTAAAAACGGCAAGGCCAACCGTGTCTGCAAAAAATAAAATGCTGCGGTCATAGTTTCTGATTTCACGCTTAATCCTTTTCCATATAAGCCCAATGATAACAAAGGTTATGACCGATGCAAAAAGCGCAATCAAAGCAAACAGCGGGTTTTTAAATGCAATGGCAGGCGTGTTACCGAGAATGGTGTCGCGCATTACACCGCCGCCAACCCCCGTCACAAGACCGAGAATCATAACACCGAATAAATCCATATTATTTTTAATGCCCTTAACGGCACCCGAAACGGCAAAAGCCACCGTTCCAATGATTTCAAATACTAAAATAAAAGTGTCCAAAGCGTGCACCTCCATCAATTATCGCAATCATAACACGATAAAAAAATTTTGTCAATGCTTCGCCAATAAATACCTTATATAGCAGATTGTAGTGGTTGACAGAAATATATGTTGTGTATATAATTATAATGTAAAAAAATGTAAAAGGGGAGATGTTTATGTCAAAGTGCAAGAAAATTTGCGCTCTCTTTCTCTGCCTTTCTTTAATAGTATGCAGTCTTGCGGTTCTCGTATCAGCAGACGAAATAAAACACGGCTATGTCACAGGCACCGACGTCCGCGTTCGCGAAAACGCAGGAACCGAGTATAAGGAGCTCGGCCGCCTGTCTAATACCGAAGTGCTGGTTTTAGGAAGCAAGCAATCAAGCAAAGGCGAAACATGGTACCAAATCCGCACACTTGACGGAAAACTCACCGGCTATATGCACGGCGATTATATAGGTATAAACAGCAACACCCTCGGCATATTAAAGGGCGATACCAACGGAGATTATGATATAAACGCAACCGACGTTGAAAACGTGAAAAAGCATATCGGAGGCACTGCAAAGCTTTCGGGCAACGCCTTCACGTCGGCAGATATTAATAATGACGGCATCATAAATTCAAACGACCTTTCGGAAATACAAAGACATATCGACGGAAAAAACGACCTGTCGCTTGCCGCCTTTCCGCAAAGCTATCAACCCCTGCTTGCCGCAGTAAAGCAGGTTTATCCAAACTATGTCTTCCTTGCGGATTATATTGATTTATCCTTCAGCGAGGTTGTTGAAAATCAAACCTTAAAGCACAGAAAGCTTGTCAGTATGACGGGGGACGGTATTTCCTGGCGTGCCTTGGGCCCCGAAAACTATAACTGGCAAAAGGGCACGTGGAACACATATAGCGGCAACTGGACCGATGCTTCGAAAGAGGTAATTGCTTATTATGTAGACCCACGCAACTTTTTAAACGTTACTCATATATATGCCTTCGTTACCCAGTCGTATAACGCAAAACAAAACGAAGAAATGCTGCGTGAGCTTCAAGCGCTCAAGGCACAGCTTGAAAAGCAGACCGAAGCCACAAAA